>NZ_JBTNDH010000007.1:0-107998 GCF_054511095.1 Arthrobacter sp. TMN-49
AAGACCCACAGCGCCGATGGTACTGCATTCGTGAGGATGTGGGAGAGTAGGACACCGCCGGACAACACGTAAACAGGTAGAGGCCCCACACCCCAGGTGTGGGGCCTCCCTTACATTAACAACCAAACAACCACGGCCACCCCCAAAGGGTGGCCACAACCATTTAACGGCTCTTCGTGGTTCGTGGGTGTAATCGCCGGCTGGATGTCGGCTGGCGCGAGGGCCCCGGGGTAGCGATGGGCAAACGCAGCCGGAGGCCCGATCTTGTGTCACCGTTCGCAATGGACTTCTTCGCGTAGCCGCTCAGATCGGTCAACGGCGCACCTGATAGCGCAGGTGAAGCACGCGGTTGCCCTGAATCACCACGTCGGGATCCTCCAACAGGTGCTGTGCGTGGACCGACCCGAAGTAGCGTTTGCCGGACCCGAACACGACGGGTACGACGTCCATGCGTACCTCGTCAACCAGGCCCGCGGCAAGCGCCTGACCACCGACGTCGCCAGCGGCGACCTCGACGATGCGGTCACCCGCGAGCTCCTGCGCCTTGGCCACGGCTGCCTCGACGCCGTCTACGAAGTGAAACGGCGCCTCGGGGTCCCAACCTTCGGGCTTGGGCCGGTGCGTCACGACGACGATGTGGTCGATCCCTCCCGGAGGCGTCCCGTCCCAGCCGTCCGTCAAGTCGAAGACGTGGCGGCCGACGATTGTCACCCCGATCTGGTCCCAGTACGGCCGGGTGTAGTCGTAGGAGGTCTGCGAAACCTTCAACTCGCCGCTCTCGTCCAACGGGACGTCACCGCTGGTCAACCAGTCGAACAGCGGTCCGGGCTGGTCGTTCTCGTCCGCGACGAAGCCGTCCACCGGCACCGTGCTGTTCATGACCACCTTGCCCACGGGGCGCTCCTTTGCTTTGGAATGCACAATATAGCAGTTCTTCACAGGCGAGGGTGTAGCGGGCGTGTGAAGTCGCAGGCGTTCCCCTTCTGCGCTGAGCGAGGTGATCACGCTGGTCCGAACGCTGTAGAAGCGCGCCGTCGACGCACTGGCCTACTTCGACCGACCGACCGTCCGGGCACCGGCAACGGCCCAACCGTGGTGATCGACGGACGACTCGAACACCTTCGCGGCACCGCCCTCGGGTTCCGCAACCCCACCAACTACATCGCCAGATCGCTACTTGAGACCGGAAGCTTCAGGCCGCTGCTACAACCTGGATTATGGAGAGCCCAATTAACGGGCGCCTTTTTGTCACAGGCGGAGCGATCCCAAGGCTCATTGACGCGTGTCGTGGGGAAATTGTTCCAGAGGGTCTGCGGAATTCTCCTGCCGGGACGGGTCATGCGATACGTGCGCCAGCGACGTAAGGTTAGTGAATGCCAAATCTATTTTCCCACGCACACGAACCCGACTATGTGTCACCTCGGGCCGCAGAAACGTTTGAACAGTCAGTTGTCATAGATGTTCCCGGCGACCAAGCATTTGATGGATTTACAGATGCGGTGCACCTTTGGTGGCCCGTTGGTGAGCAGAGTGTCTTTGGTGACGGCAGCCATGTTGCTATTCTGCGCGACCACTTGGTCGAGGAAGCTGACGACGGCGAAGAAATTGTGTGGGCGGATGTTGAGGAGTGGGAGTCGCCTGGGTTCATCAAGTTGCAATGGACTTTGGGTCAGGAACAGTTCGGCAGTTCAGAGATTGAAATCCGGTTTGAGTCAGTTGATGGGGGCATGACACGAGTCAGGATCGATTACCAGCAAGTTTCTGGGCAGGATTCGGCCTCCGACGGCGTGTTTGTCTGTGATTGGCCACTCATCTTGTCCAGATACGCCAGATTCATGGGTGGGGCCGTCAAGCTCGACTAGACTAGTAGATGGACCAATAGGTCCAGAGATTTTTTCAAAGATCATCAAGAGTGAAGAGCGGCTGTTACTGTGCCAGTTAGTGCGCTCGAAGGTTTAGGAGTCGGCATGGCTGAGCATTACGAAGGAAAGAGCGACAGTAACTCTCGCGGACGCGAGAACAATGGTAGCAACGGCCGGCCTTACGGGGACCGTCCGGCTACAAATGACCGCCAACCGGCGCGTCCCTACGGTGATCGTCCGGCGCGCAGCAACGATCGCCCCGCATACGGCGACCGTGACAACCGCGGCGGTCAGGGTGGACGCCCCTCGGGCGACCGTCCCTCTTACGGTAGCCGTGATGACCGCGGTGGCCAGGGTGGACGTCCTTCAGGCGACCGTCCCTCCTACGGTGACCGCGACAACCGAAGCGCTGACCGTCCCATGGTGAACGGGCGTCGTGAAGATCGCAAGCCGTTCGGTGACCGTGACAACCGCGGTGGCCAGGGTGGGCGTCCTTCAGGCGACCGTCCCTCCTACGGCAACCGTGATGACCGCGGTGGCCAGGGTGGGCGCCCCTCAGGTGACCGTCCCTCCTACGGTGACCGCCCCGCACGCAGCAACGACCGCCCTTCATACGGTAACCGTGATGACCGCGGTGGCCAGGGTGGACGCCCCTCGGGCGACCGTCCCTCCTACGGGGACCGCCCCGCACGCAGCAACGACCGTCCCTCCTACGGTAACCGCGATGACCGCGGTGGCCAGGGTGGGCGTCCTTCAGGCGACCGTCCCTCCTACGGTAACCGTGACGACCGTCCGGCACGATCAGGCGGCGACCGTCCCTACGGCGATCGCCCGGCACGCAGCAGCGACCGTCCTTCAGGGGACCGTCCCTCCTACGGTGACCGTCCCTCCTACGGTGACCGTCCGGCACGCAGCAACGACCGTCCCTCATACGGTAGCCGCGATGACCGCGGTGGCCAGGGTGGACGTCCTTCGGGCGACCGTCCCTCCTACGGCAACCGTGACGACCGTCCGGCACGATCAGGCGGCGACCGTCCCTACGGTGACCGTCCGGCACGCAGCAACGACCGTCCTTCAGGCGACCGTCCCTCCTACGGTGACCGTCCGGCGCGTAGCAACGACCGCCCCTCAGGTGACCGCCCCAGCCACGGCGCACGCGAAGACCGCGGACCCCGCACGGCACCGGAGCGCAACGCCGGCGATCTGCGTAGCTCCAACCGCCCGGACCGCGACCGTTCACCGCACATCGACAGCGATGTCACAGGTGAGGAGCTGGACAAGGTTACCCGCGCCCAGCTGCGGATCCTGGACGCCCGCAACAACGAATGGGTTTCCAAGCACTTGGTCATGGCCGGGCGTTTGATCGACTTCGAACCTGAGCTGGCTTTCGAGCACGCACTGGCAGCGAGCCGTCGTGGTGGCCGTTTGGCGTGTGTTCGTGAAGCAGTGGCCATGACGGCCTATGCAGCGGGCAAGTACGACGAAGCCTTGCGTGAATTGCGCACCTACCGCCGCATCAGCGGCTCCAATGATCACCTGCCGATGATGGCAGACTGCGAACGCGGTCTGGGCCGCCCGGACCGTGCACTGGACTTGATCAAGTCCGAGGACGCAGCAACGTTGGACACCGCCGGCAAGGTGGAATTGGCCATCGTTGAATCCGGCGCCCGTGGCGATCTTGGCGAACTTGATGCTGCACTGTCAGCCCTGGAGATCCCGCAGCTGGACATCAACCGCGCGTTCTCCTTCAGCCCGCGCCTGTTCCGTGCCTACGGCATGGTGTTGCGCGCAGCTGGTCGTAAGGATGAGGCCAAGACATGGGAGCGTCAGGCCCTGGTGGCCGAGGAAGCCTTGGGTATCGACGACAGCACCGACCAGATCATCATGGACCTGGGCGATGACGAAGATATCCCGTTGGACTCGCCGCGCGTTCGCGTGCGCGTTTCCGATGTCATGGCTCCGGCCACGGCACCTGTAGCCAACGACGCCGGAACGTTGGCAGCTGCCGAGCTCACCTTCACCGATGCCGACGCGGCAGGACAGGACGAGCCGAACGTGGACGACGCCGAGCCGGCCTACTTCGAATCCGACGATGCTGATTCAGATGCAGACAGTGCCGACGAGGACAGTGCAACAGCCGAGTCCGACGACGATTCAGCCTACGGTGCATCCGCCGAAGGCGAGGATTCCGGCGAGCTCCCCAACAGTGAGCGCTAAGAATTTGCTCACTGAATATGACGCGGTTTTGGCGGATCTGGACGGCGTGGTTTACGCCGGTCCGGCCGCCATTCCCGGCGCCATTGACGCGTTGTGCGGCCTTGCGGCGCTCAACGTAAAGCTGGCGTACGTGACTAATAATGCTTCACGTACGCCGGCGCAGGTCGCTGCGCATTTGCGCTCGCTTGGCGCCCCTGCCGACGACGATCAAGTGGTGAGCTCGGCGCAAGCTGGCGCCGCCCTCCTGGCCCAAAAGTTTCCGGCCGGAACGAAGGTTCTGGTCACCGGCAGCACCGCCCTGGCGCAAGAGGTGCAGGCCCTTGGCATGGTGATTGTGGCGGGCGCCGCCGATTCTCCTGACGTCGTCATTCAGGGCTTTGATCCGGAACTGGGTTGGGCTGATTTGGCCGAGGCCAGTTACGCCATCAACGCCGGCGCCGTCTGGATCGCCACTAACACTGACATGACCATTCCCCGTGACCGTGGCATCGCCCCCGGCAACGGGACGTTGGTCGCGGCGGTGCGTGCCGCCGTCGGCCATGATCCCTTGGTGGCAGGAAAACCCGAGGCTCCGCTCTTCCACACGGCAGCCAACCGGCTAGGCGCGAAGGCGCCACTGGTGGTGGGGGACAGGCTGGACACCGACATTCTAGGCGGCAACAACGCCGGTATGGCCACGGCGCTTGTCCTCACAGGTGTGGATTCGGGCGAGACCGCGCTGCGTGCCAGTACGGCTCAACGGCCCATGTTCATCATTCCCACGCTGGCGCAGCTGTACACCGCCTACCCGGACATTGCGTTCGACGGCGCAAAAGTGACCTGTGGTGCCGCTGCCGCGACAGTCGTGAAGGGCAACGCTGGCGAAACGGCGGACACCGTCCACATTGCCGGGCGCTCCGATGATCCGGATGCGTGGCGGGCCGCCTGTGCTGCCTGGTGGGCAGCAGTTCCCCAGTCTGATGCGGCCACCACACCCGTCATCACCTGGCACACGTTCCTCCCATGAATGCCGTAGCCAACGGGGCGTCCCAACCGACAGGCGATGCCGCCGTTGATGCCCTCGTGGGGTTGGCTGCCCAGGCTGGACAACGTCCGGTGGGGGAGCACAAGGAGCTGTACGCTACCGTCTTGGCAGCTTTGGAAAGTGAACTCAACGCGGACCCTGCAGCTGCGCTTAAAGGAGCATCCTCATGACCCGTCTGGACCAAGAGTTGGTGAACCGCGGCCTGGCCCGTTCACGGACGGTGGCGGCAACTCTCATTAAGGCCGGCCGGGTCACCGTTGACGGTGTGACTGCGGTAAAAGCCGCACACACTGTTACGGCGCAGATGCTGCTGGAAATTGCCCAGGGCACCGAAGTCGACTATGTTTCCCGTGCCGGCCACAAGCTTGCCGGTGCCCTGGCGCATTTCCCGCACGTGAGCATTGCCGGGAAACGCTGTTTTGACGCGGGCGCGTCAACGGGTGGATTCACCGACGTTTTGCTTCGCAACGGCGCAGCCGCGGTTGCTGCCGTGGATGTGGGGCACGGTCAACTGGTGGATTCGCTGCGCAACGATCCGCGCGTGGAAGTCTACGAGGGCCTGAATATTCGCTACATGCACCCCGAGGACATGGGCGGGGCAGCGGACCTGACAGTGTGTGACCTTTCCTTCATTTCCCTGACGAAGGTCATGGGCCCCTTGACCTTGGCCACCAAGGAGGGCGGCGAGCTGCTGCTCATGGTCAAGCCCCAATTCGAGGTGGGCAAGGACCGTTTGGCCCGCACCGGTGTTGTCAGCAGTGAGAATGAACGACGCCGGGCGGTGGCCCTGGTTGCCTCGGCCGCCGTCGCCAATGGGCTGCGTTTGCAAGGCATTGGAACCAGCCCGCTGCCTGGCCAAGATGGAAATGTTGAGTATTTTCTGCTTGCGAGCCGCGAAGTGTCGGGGCCTGCGCCTAAGATCGAAGAACAAGAGCTGGCAGTGGAGACGCTGCTGGCCCAACTCTGGCCCGCTGCATTTGGGGCCGGCAACAGGTAATCGAGTAATAAGTTCTCCTGCTACAACGTGATGAGGAAACAGCACATGACACGGCGAGTCTTGATTCTGGCCCATACTGGCCGTGAAGAGTCGATGCTGGCAGCCCTGGAGGCGTGCGTGGAACTTCATGCAAACAGTATTGTTCCCGTCATGTACGCCGAAGAGCTGGCGGACATGACAGGGTACTTGGGGGTATCCAGCGTCAAAATGGAAATCTTGGACAGGGATGTCACCCTGGCCGACATTGAACTTGTCATGGTTCTGGGCGGCGACGGAACAATTCTGCGGGCCGCAGAGATTGTCCGCGACTTCGACCTGCCCCTGCTGGGCGTCAACCTGGGCCATGTGGGGTTCCTGGCCGAGAGCGAACGCGAAGAGCTCATCCAAACCGTTGCGGCGGTGGTGCAGCGCAAATACTCCGTTGAGGAACGCATGTGCCTGGATGTTCTCGTCAAGGTCGCCGGCAAGGTGGTGGCGCACACCTGGGCCCTGAATGAAGTTGCCCTGGAAAAAGGCAACCGCGAACGCATGATTGAAGTTGTCACTGAGGTGGATGGCCGGCCGCTGACGTCCTTTGGCTGCGACGGGGTTGTCATGGCCACCCCCACAGGATCCACGGCCTATGCGTTTTCCGCCGGCGGGCCGGTGGTGTGGCCCGGGGTTGAAGCCCTGCTCATGGTCCCCATCAGCGCTCACGCACTCTTTGCCAAGCCGCTGGTGGTGGCGCCCACCTCCACCCTGGCTGTTGAAGTCCTCACACGCAACGGCGCCTACGGCGTCATATGGTGTGATGGCAGGCGCACAGTGGACCTGTTGCCCGGTGCCCGCATCGAGGTCACCCGTTCCACCAAGCCGGTCAAACTGGCCAGGACGCAGCAATCCACCTTCTCCGAACGTCTGGTGCGCAAGTTTGAGCTGCCCGTTCAAGGGTGGCGCGGCCCCTCCGCCGAGGAGGCTCAGCCAACCACCACCCAGCTGCCGATCATCAACACCCTTCGCCCCAAAACGTCCCTGGAAGGTCCACGCACCGGGCCCATTCCGCAGCTCCCCGACCTGAGGATCCCGCCGCAGGAGAGCCAGTACTCCGGCACCCAGGGCTTCTACGGGGAGGAGAGTAAATGATTGAAGAAATCCGCATCCGTGACCTCGGCGTCATTTCCGAATCAACGCTTCCGCTGGGCCCGGGCCTGAGCGTCGTCAGTGGCGAGACCGGCGCCGGCAAGACCATGGTGGTGACCGCCGTCGGACTTCTGCTGGGAAACCGGGCAGATGCCGGGGCCGTGCGCAACGGGGCAAAGAGCGCCTCCGCCGAAGCCACGTTGACCCTGCCGGCAGGCCATCCGGCGCTGCTGCGTGCCGTCGAGGCAGGCGCCGACATCGACGAGTTTGACGGTGGTGCGCAACTGATTCTGGCTCGTACAGTCAGTGCCGACGGGCGCAGCCGGGCCCATGTTGGCGGGCGCAGCGCCCCCATCGGCGTGTTGAACGAGCTGGGGGAAGCCCTTGTTGCCGTGCACGGGCAGTCGGATCAAATCCGGTTGAAGAACCCGTCGGCGCAGCGCGTGGCCTTGGACAAATTTGCCGCTGAAGCCAACAAGGGATTTACGGCCAAATTGGGCAACTATAAGTTGGTTTTCGAGCGGTGGCGCGAAACCCAGAGCGAACTGGCGCAGCTGCGCGCGGCCAGCCGGGAACGCCTGCGCGAGGCTGAGTCCCTGGCAACAGCCCTGGCCGAGATTGATGCTGTTGAACCGCTGCCGGCGGAGGATGAGCTCCTGAAGGCCCAGGCCGTGAAACTGGGGAATGTTGAGGAACTGCGCAAAGCCACGCTGGGCGCCCACGAGGCACTGAGCGCTGCCGACTACGGCGACGGTGTCGATGCCGGCGCCCTGGTGGACACGGCCAAGCGCCTGGTGGAGTCCGTTGCGCAGAGCGATGAAGAACTAACCCAAACCGCCAAGCGGCTGTCCGAGGTGGGCTACTTGCTCGCCGACATTGCCCGGGACTTGGCCAGCTACGCAACCTCCTTGGACACGGACGGGCCAGGGCGGCTGTCCGAGGTGGAGGACCGCCGCGGCGCACTGGCCGTTTTGGTGCGCAAATATGCCCCGAGCATTGATGAAGTCCTGGCCTGGGCCGACGCCGCACGGGTTCGGCTGGCGGAGCTGAGCGATGATTCCGGCAGGATCGAATCCCTCGAGGCGCAGGAAGCAGCCGCCTTGGCGGAGCTGGGCGTCCTGGCAGCCGACGTTACCGCCTTGCGCAGTTCGGCCGCACTGAAGCTGGCCAAGGCCGTCAGCGCCGAACTGAAGGCGTTGGCCATGCCGGACGCCAAGCTGGTCATCGAGATTAGCCGGGCCGAACGCAGCCTCCACGGTGAGGATGACATCGCCTTCCTTTTGGCCCCCCACGCAGGTGCCTTGCCGCGCCCGCTGGGCAAGGGCGCCTCCGGCGGAGAGCTGTCCCGTGTGATGCTGGCCCTTGAGGTGGTGTTGGCCGCTGTGGACCCGGTGCCGACGTTCGTCTTTGACGAGGTTGATTCGGGAGTAGGTGGCAAGGCGGCTGTGGAAATTGGGCGCAGGCTGGCCATGCTGGCCGAACATGTACAGGTTTTGGTGGTCACCCATCTGCCCCAGGTGGCGGCGTTTGCCGACCAACACATCCTGGTCACCAAGAGTTCTGTGAGCAAAAACTCATCAGGAATTACCACCAGTAATGTGCGGCTTTTGACGTACGAGGAACGGGTTGTGGAGTTGGCCCGAATGCTTGCCGGGCAGGAGGACTCAGCGACAGCACAGGCCCATGCGAAGGAGTTGTTGGCGCAGGCGGCGCGCCCCGCAGCCTAAGACAAGGGGCCCCTGTACTCAACTTAAGTACCGTCCGCGAACGATTATTGGCTCATTAGATGATAGGCTCAAATTCCGTGGTGCAACGATCAAATTCCCGGTTCAGTGGTCAGTCCAAGACGACCAAACACATCTTCGTCACCGGCGGCGTAGCGTCCTCGCTGGGTAAGGGGTTGACGGCTTCAAGCCTCGGCCACCTGCTCCGTGCACGCGGCCTCTCGGTGACCATGCAAAAACTAGATCCCTACCTCAATGTGGATCCTGGCACAATGAATCCCTTCCAGCACGGTGAAGTCTTCGTTACTGACGACGGCGCCGAAACTGACCTGGACATTGGCCACTACGAGCGCTTCCTTGATGAAAATCTTGAAGGCTCAGCCAATGTCACCACCGGTCAGGTGTACTCGACAGTGATTGCCAAGGAACGCCGCGGCGAATACTTAGGTGACACCGTTCAGGTCATCCCGCATATCACCGACGAGATCAAACGTCGTATGCGCTTGCCTGCCGAGGGCAAGAGCGCCCCCGACGTCATCATCACCGAAATTGGTGGCACTGTTGGCGACATCGAATCCCAGCCATTCCTGGAGTCGGCACGTCAGGTGCGCCAGGACATTGGCCGCAACAACGTGTTCTTCGCCCATGTTTCCTTGGTGCCTTACATTGGCCCGTCCCAGGAACTGAAGACCAAGCCAACGCAGCACTCAGTTGCCGCGCTGCGCTCCTTGGGTATTCAGCCCGACGCTCTCATCCTGCGCTCGGACCGTCTCCTGCCCGAGGCCATGCACACCAAGATTGGCCGCGCCTGCGATGTTGACGTTGAGGCAGTCATTGGCTGCCCGGACGCGCCCAGCATTTACGACATCCCCAAGACACTTCACGCGCAGGGCCTGGATTCCTACATTGTGCGGGCCTTGGACTTGCCGTTCAAGGACGTCGACTGGACCAAGTGGGACAGGCTGCTAGAAGCCGTCCACAACCCGCTGCACCACATCGAGATCGCCCTGGTGGGCAAGTACATTGACCTCCCTGATGCGTACCTCTCGGTCACCGAGGCCCTGCGTGCTGGCGGGTTCGCCAACAGCACCAAGGTCAAGATCCGTTGGGTTCCCTCCGATGATTGCGCAACTGAAGCCGGTGCCCGCACGGCACTGGGCGACGTAGACGCGATCTGTGTCCCCGGCGGTTTCGGCATCCGTGGTTTGGAGGGCAAGCTTGGTGCGCTGAAGTTTGCCCGCGAAAACAAGCTCCCCACGCTGGGTCTTTGCCTTGGCTTGCAGTCGATGGTCATCGAGTACGCCCGAAACGTTGTTGGTTTGGAAGGCGCATCGTCCTCCGAGTTCGATGCCAACCCCACGTACCCTGTCATTGCCACCATGGAAGAGCAGTTGGACATTGTTGACGGCAAGGGCGATCTGGGCGGCACCATGCGTCTGGGCCTCTATCCGGCAGTGTTGGCCGAGGGTTCCGTCGTGGCCCAGACCTACGGCACCACCGACGTTTCCGAACGTCACCGCCACCGCTACGAGGTCAACAACAAGTACCGTGGCCAGATTGCTGACGCCGGGTTGGTGTTCTCCGGAACCTCACCGGACGGCAAGCTGGTGGAGTTTGTTGAACTGCCCCGTGAGATACATCCGTACTACGTGTCCACCCAGGCGCACCCGGAATTGAGCTCGCGCCCCACCCGGCCGCACCCGCTCTTTGCCGGTTTGGTGGCAGCTGCCCTGGATCGCCAGAACGCTACGCGGTTGTTGGAAGTCTAGTGACAACCCCCGGTACACCGTCGTGGACGGACACTGCGCACCCAGCGGGGGAGCCGGTAGCTGATGCGATCAGCTACCGACCCTTACAGTCCTCCTCGACGGTGTACCAGGGCCGCATCTGGGACGTGGTCTCAGACACGTTCAGCCTCACACCCGGAGCTAAACCACTCACGCGCGACTACATTGCCCATCCCGGGGCAGTGGCAGTTGTGGTGCTCAACGAGCACAACCAAGTCCTGCTGCTGAGCCAGTACAGGCACCCCGTTCAAATGGTCCTGTGGGAGATCCCGGCCGGGCTTTTGGATGTTGAAGGCGAGGACTACGTGGTGGGTGCTGCCCGGGAATTGGCTGAAGAAGCCGATCTGGTGGCGGCCCAATGGCATGTTCTGACGGATTTCTTTAACTCTCCCGGTTCCTCCAGTGAGGCGATCCGAATCTATTTGGCACGCGACCTTTCGGAGGTGCCCGAGGCTGACCGCCACGTGCGCACCGAGGAAGAAGCCGAAATCACGTTCCGCTGGGTTGACTTGGACGTTGCGGCCACGGCCGTGTTGGAGGGGCGCATTCACAACCCGTCCGCCGTCGTCGGCATTTTGGCTGCCGCACAGGCTCAACGCGACGGCTTTTCCGCCTTGCGCCCGGCCGGCTCGGCATGGCCCGAGCACCCGGCTCAGCGCCAACGGTGACATCTCCTGCAGCTTCCTCGGTGCTGGGCAGGAACATTCAAGATTATTTGCTCCACGTGGGTGTTGAACGCGGTTTGGCGCCCAATACTTTGCAGGCATATTCCAGGGATCTGCGCCGTTACGAGGAGTTCCTCGCCGCCGCCGGGGTGACCGAGCTGGGTCAGATCACCCGCCATCATGTCAGCGAGTTCGCCCAGGGACTCTCCGACGGTGCAGACGGCGGCTCAGCCCTGGGCTTGCGCTCGGTGGCGAGAACTGTGGTGGCTGTGCGCGGCCTGCACAAGTTCTGGGCCCTGGAAGGCATGAGCGCCGCGGACCCCGCAGCTGACGTCCACCCGCCCCAAGCCGGGCAGCGATTGCCCAAGGCCATTAGCGTGTACGACGTCACACGAATCTTGGAAGCCGCCGGTTCGGACTCACCCGCAGGCTTGCGCGATGCGGCCATGCTGGAATTCCTGTACTCCACCGGGGCGCGTATTAGTGAGGCCGTGGGGCTCGATGTTGATGACCTGGTGCTGCCCGAGACCCTCGATGAGGGGCCGTCACTGGTGCGGCTCTTCGGTAAGGGCTCCAAGGAGCGCATAGTGCCCATTGGTTCCTTTGCGTTGCGCGCCCTGGAGGCGTATCTGGTGCGTGGGCGCCCAGCTCTGGTGCTCAAGGGGGCCGGGACACCGGCGCTTTTCCTCAACGCCAGGGGCGGCCGGATCAGCCGCCAGAGCGTGTGGACAATACTCAAGGCGGCAGCCAACAAGGCACAGGTCCAGGCAGTCGTCTCCCCGCACACGCTGCGGCATTCCTTCGCCACTCACCTGCTCGAAGGTGGTGCCGACGTCCGCGTGGTGCAAGAACTCCTGGGCCACGCCTCGGTCACGACCACACAGGTGTACACGCTCGTCACGGCCGAGACGCTGCGTGAGGTGTACGCCGCGGCGCACCCGAGGGCGCTCGGCTAGCCTCTTTTGCAACTGACCCGCAGAAAACGCCGAAAAAACGCGATTTTGAGCCGTTTTTCGGCGTTTTCTGCGGGTTAGTTTCTGGTGACACCCGGGATTCGTCCCGAGGTTGCCAAGGTTGTTGCCGCGGCCGGGATTCCCTTCGCCTTGGGCGCCTTGACCCCCACCGAGGTGGCCATGGCGCTTGACCTGGGCTCCGCCGTCGTCAAGATTTTCCCGGCCCGCGCCATGGGCCCGGGATACCTCAGGGACCTCCAAGGTCCCTACCCGGGGGTGAAGTTGCTGCCCTCCGGTGGCATCGAGGCCGCCAATGCCAACGACTACCTGGCCGCAGGCGCCGTCGCCGTCTGTTGCGGAACGGCAGTGGTGCCGCCCGCCGTCGTCGCCGCCGGCACCTGGGCGGATATCACCGCCCGCGCCAGCGCGTTTACCGGCATTTTTCGCTAACCATCTTCTTTCGAAAGTGCCCTCATGACAGAGTCTATTAACTGGCTGCACCACGATACGGTGGGGGCTCTTGCTCCTGGCCGGCGTGGGCATCGCCATCCTGCTGGTCTTGTTTATCAAGGTCAAGCTTGAACCGTTTATTGCCCTGCTGGTGGTCGGTGTCCTCGTGGCGCTGGCCGGCGGCGTGTCCGTGCAGGATCTGGTCGGCTCCGCCACCAAGAGCAGTGACTCGATCATTGAAAAGGGTTTCGCCGGCATCCTTGGTCACATCACGGCCATCATTGGTCTGGGTACCGTGTTGGGTGCCATTTTGGAACGCTCGGGTGGTGCAGAGGTTCTGATGAGCCGCCTGGTCAAGGTCTTTGGCCACAAGGGGACGCCGCTGGCCATGGGTATCACAGGCTTTGTGCTCGGTATTCCCGTGTTCTTCGACATTGGCATTTTCGTGTTGGCGCCGCTGGTCTACGTGGCCGCCCTCCGTGGTGGCAAGTCGCTGGTGCTGTACGCCATGCCGCTGGTGGCTGGCTTGTCCGTCACCCACGCATTCCTGCCCCCCGCACCCCGGGCCCGTGGCCGCTGCCGGACTTTTCCACGTGGAACTGGGCTGGATCATCATCATGGGCCTGGCCTGGCCTGCGACATCCCGGCCTGGTTTGCCTCCGGCATTCTCTGGGGCACCTGGATTGGCAAGCGCGTCATGGTGGCCGTGCCCGAGGACAGTGTTATTGAGGAATCCGAGGAAGCCAAAGCTTTGGGCGACCCGGCGCTGGGCACTGTGCTGCTGTCCATTGGTTCGCCCATGATTTTGATCCTGGGTGGCACCTTCGGCAACGTCCTGCTGCCCGACGGCGGCCTGCGCACCACCCTGCAATTCCTGGGCAACCCGGCGATCGCCCTGACAGTGGCCGTGCTGCTGGCCATGTGGCTGCTGGGTACGCGCCGCGGCATGACAGTTGAAGAGCTCTCCGAGCTGTCCTCCTCCTCGCTGCGTCCTGTCGGCATGATCTTGCTGGTGGTGGGCGCCGGTGCATTCTTCGGTGCCGTCTTGGGTGCTACAGGTGTTGGCCAGGCTGTGGCTGACTCCCTGGCGACGGCGGACCAGCCGCTGCTGCTCTCCGCGTACGTCATCGCCGCCGGCATGCGTATTGCCCAGGGTTCGGCCACTGTAGCGATCGTGACCACCGGCGGGATCCTGGCCCCCAGCGTTCTCGCCGCCGGCTATTCGCAACCGCAACTCGCGTTGATTGTTATGGCGATCGCCTCCGGTTCCATCGTTGCCAGCCACGTGAACGACGGCGGCTTCTGGATCATCTCCAAGTACTTCAACATGTCCGTCAAGGACACCCTGAAGACCTGGACGGTGCTGGAGACTCTGCTCTCCATTGTGGGCTTCGGCATGGCAGCCCTGGTCTGGCAGTTCGTCTAGAAACTGATGCTCGACGGCGGTTTTCCGCCGGTGGTGTGCCACGGGGACCTATGACATTTCATGGGCCCCCGTGGCATGCCACCGACAATAGTGCCGGGCCGAAAAGCTCGATCTGCCAGCGCACTGGCGGCGTGCCAAACCGTCAGGGAGGGGAAGTTCCCTTCGCCACGACTCCCCGGTGCTCTAGGCTGGCTTCATGAGCGCACCCGTAACCCTGTGTTTCCTGATCCGTAGCCACCAAGGCGCTCGGCAGGTGCTGCTGGGGAAGAAAAAAACAGGCTTCGGGACGGGCAAGGTTGTTGGCATTGGCGGGCATGTCGAAGCGGGGGAGAGTGCGAGGCAGGCCATCTGCCGTGAGGTGGCCGAAGAAACGTCCATCGTGGTGGTTGAAGCCAATTTGATCCCGGCCGGCACGGTGGATTTTATCTTTCCGGCCCGGCCCGAGTGGGACATGTTCACCACTGTCTTCCTGAGCGAGACCTTCTCCGGCGAGGCGTACGAGAGCGATGAAATTGCACCCCTGTGGTATCCGGTGGGGGAGTTGCCCGAAGCGCAGATGTGGGCCGACGCCATCCACTGGCTGCCGGCGTTCCTGTCCGGCGGCAGGGGTCATTGGCGCATTGTCCTCAACGATGACAATGAGACAGTGGCTTCCAGTACCCACACTGCCGGGCGCGGTGGCGTCTCGCGGGAGCTGCGGGTCCCAGGCAACAAGTGCGACACAGATCCTAGGAGGAGGCTACGGTTTGGCTACCGTCAGCAGGAACGTTGAGTCTTCCAGAGCCTCCACGCTGTGGCGTGCGATGGGCACCACCAAGTGGTCCCCGGGGGAGCCTTCCCAGGTGACATCACCGGAAACCAGGGCTATGCGGCCGCTGAGTACCTGAACCGTGGCCTCTCCCGGGCTGTCGTGCTCATCCAGGCTGGTCCCCGCGGTCAGGGCAACCACTGTTTGGCGCAGGACACGCGCATGCCCGCCGTAAACTGTCCGGGAACTGCGGCCGCTGTTTTTGGTCTTGGCGGCTCCCAGAAGTTCCCGGGCCAGTGCCGTCAATGATGATTTTTCCACGATGCTCCTTACCGAACCGCTGTGATCTGCCGTGCGTCTACTTCACAGTACCTGCAAACACGTGAGCTGCGACACAGAATGTGCAAGGGTGGGGGCGGTTCAGCCCGGCAAGGAACCGCCGCCCGGCTCGGAAGAGGGGGACGGGCGGCGGCTCGGCGCAAACTACGCCAGGTGACGTTCGGGCACGCCGTTGTACGCGCTCAGCGGGCGGATCAGGGCGTTACTGGCCCGCTGTTCCATGATGTGAGCGGTCCAGCCGGTGATGCGGGAGGCAATGAAGATCGGCGTGAACATGTCAGTGGCAAAGCCCATCAGGTGATACGTGGGCCCCGCCGGATAGTCCAGGTTGGGCTTGATGGCCTTTGCCTCGTCCATGGCCTGCTCCAGCCCGTCATAAAGGCCCATCATTTCCGGGCGGTCATAGTGGGCGATCATGCGCTCCAGTGCAGCCTTCATGGTGGGCACCCGGGAATCGCCGTGCTTGTAGACACGGTGCCCAAAACCCATGACCTTCTTCTTGGCGGCCAGCGCATCCTCCATCCACGCCTTGGCGCGGGCGGCAGCATCCTCCCGAGGCTCGTCGGCGCGGATGCCAATCTCGTCAAAGGTGTGCATGACTGCCTCATTGGCGCCACCATGCAGCGGGCCCTTCAGCGCGCCGATGGCACCTGTCACGGCCGAATGCAGATCCGAAAGCGTTGAGGTGATGACCCGGGCCGTGAATGTGGAGGCGTTGAAGGAATGCTCGGCATACAGCACCATCGATATCCGGAAAGCGTCCGCCACATCCGGGGCAGCTTCCTCGCCAAAGGTCATCCATAAGAAGTTTTCCGAGTAGTTCAGATCCTCCCGAGGTTCCACCACACCCACACCACGACGGCGGCGCTGATCGTAGGCGACCACTGCCGGGAACTGGGCGAAGAGGGACTTGGCCTTCTCCAGTTCGGCATCGGGCGAGGAGTCATGGGCGAGGGGATGGTTGGCGCCCATGACCGAGACAGCCGTGCGGCCAACATCCATGGGGTGGCAGTTGCGGGGCAGCAAGTCAATCGCAGCCTTGACATTGGCGTCGAGGGAACGGTGTGACCGCTCAAAAGCCTCAAAAGCGCTCAGCTCGGCCGCCGAGGGCATCTCACCGGTCCACAACAGCAAGGCCACGGCCTCAAACGACGCGTTCGCGGCCAACTCCTGAACGGGGTAGCCGCGGTACAGCAACGAATTCGTGTCAGGATTGACCTTGGAGACGGCCGTGTAGTCAGCAACCACGCCGGCAAGGCCCTTGCGTACTTCTTGTTCACTCACAGTTGATGCTCCCTTGATTTAATGCGGGCTGGTCCTACAGAGTCGAATTGTTGCCGGTGATGTCCAAGCTTGGCACGGAGAAGTTAAAGATGCCTGTATCAAACCGGTTATACGCCTCGTAGTCAACCAATTCATAGAGTCGGGCCCGGGTCAGCATGTCCGGCACGGCGGCTTCCTGGCTGCCGTGGGCAGCAATGGCGTCCAAAACACGCTCGGCAGCCCCCATGGCGCTGCGCAGCAACGTGACCGGATAGATGATCATGGCGACCCCGGCGTTGGCCAAGTCATCCCGGGTGAACAGCTCACTCTTGCCAAATTCGGTCATGTTCGCCAACACGGGCACGTCCACAGCATGGCAAACAGCCTCAAATTCGGCGACGCTTTTCATGGCCTCGGGGAAGATGGCATCGGCTCCGGCATCAACTAGCGCCTTGGCCCGCTCGATGGCCGCCTGCAAGCCGTCCACGGCCCGGATATCGGTGCGGGCCATGATCAGGAAGTTCTCATCCCGGCGGGCATCGGCGGCGGCAGCAATCCGCTTGACGGCAGTATCCAAATCCACCATGTTCTTCCCGTCCAGATGGCCGCACCGCTTGGGGTTGAACTGGTCCTCGATGTGGCAGCCAGCCAGTCCGGCGCTCTCGAGTTCCTGGATGGTGCGGGCCACGTTCATGGGCTCACCAAATCCCGTGTCCGCGTCGATCAGGCACGGCAGATCCGTCATGCGCGCGATCTGCCCGCCGCGGGCAGCCACCTCGGTGAGCGTGGTCATGCCAATGTCGGGGAAACCCAGGTCGTTGGCGAGCACAGCACCGGAGATGTACACGCCGTCGAACTTCTTTTCCTCGATGAGGCGGGCCGAGAGCGGGTTGAAGGCTCCCGGGAACTGCACTGCTGCGCCCGGCACGAGCATGGCGCGTAGATCCCGGCGCTTCTGCTCGGGAGTTTTCTTGGAGTACAGCATGTTAGAAGAGTCCCTTGGGTGCGGCTGCGAGATCCACGACGCCGGGAGCTGCAGCGATGTTGAGTTGGTCTAGTTCGCCGGCGGCCAGGTGGGGCAGATTCTGCGCTGCCGCGATGAAGCGGTTGATTTCTGCTTCCTCGACAAGGCCCGTGGCCAGGGTGCGGAACTTGTTGATGTACTGCTCGCGGGCAAACGGCCGGGCGCCGAGCGGGTGGGCGTCGGCCACGGCGATGGAGTCGGTGATGACCGTGCCGTCGTTGAGAGTGATTTCCACTGTGCCACCGAAGGCCTTCTCGGCGATGTGCAGGGAGTGGTAGCGGCGCGTCCACTCGGCATCCTCTTCCGTGGTGACCTTGTGCCACAGCTCAACCGTGTCGGGGCGGCCGGCCCGCTCGGGGGAGTAGGAGTCAACGTGGTGCCACGCGCCGTCTTGAAGAGCCACCGTGAAGATGTACGGAATGGAGTGGTCGAGGGTTTCGCGTGAGGCGGTGGGATCGTACTTCTGGGGATCGTTGGCGCCGGAGCCGATCACGTAGTGGGTGTGGTGGCTGGTCTTGATCAGCACGCTCGCCACGTTGGCCGGGTCGGTGGCCTCTGGGTGTTCGCCGTGCAGCTTGCGGGCAAGGTCGATCCACGCCTGCGCCTGGTACTCGGCGGAGTGTTCCTTGGTGTACGTATCCATGATGGCGCGCTTGGCCTCGCCGGCGGCCGGCAGCGGCACTGTGTAGGCGGCGTCGGGGCCGTCCAACAGCCACGCGATGACGCCGTCCTCGCCTTCGTAGATCGGCACCGGTGAGGTCTGTCCGCGCATGGCACGGTCAGCTGCCTCAACGGCCATCTTGCCGGCGAAAGCGGGGGCGTGCGCCTTCCAGGTGGAGATCTCGCCCTTGCGGGACTGGCGGGTGGCCGTGGTGGTGTGCAGGCCCTGGCCCACGGCCTGGAAGATGGTCTCCACTTCAAGGTTCAGCAAGGTGCCGATGCCGGCGGCCGCCGACGGGCCGAGGTGGGCAACATGGTCAATCTTGTGCTTATGGAGGCAGATGGCCTTCACCAGGTCAACCTGGATCTCGTAGCCGGTGGCGATGCCACGGATCAGATCAGCACCCGAGGCGCCCGTGTGCTGGGCGACGGCGAGGATCGGCGGGATGTTATCGCCCGGGTGGGAGTACTCGGCAGCCAGGAAGGTGTCGTGGTAGTCCAGCTCGCGCACGGCAACACCGTTGGCCCAGGCCGCCCATTCGGGCGAGACCTTCTCGGTAATGCCGAAAACGGATGCGCCGGAGCCGCCGGTGGACGGGGCGTGGGTCAGTGCCTGTGCACGGGCGGCAACAATGGGGCCGCGATTGAGCGAGGCGATAGCCACGGAGGCGTTGTCGATGACGCGGTTGATGATCATGTCGGTCACCTCGGCCGTTACGGCTACCGGATCGGCGGCAACTGTGGCGATCTTGAACGCCAGCTGGTCCTCGCGGGCCAGGTTCTCGTCGCTCTTGTACACGCGGACTTTATGCTCAACTACCATGATGTTCCTTTCGCAGGGGCGGAAAATTATTGTTCAAAAGTTCTTTAGGTGGCGGTACTGAGAAGATGGCGCAGACTGTTGTCCAGATGGACGGTGGTGGCTGCGCTGGCAACCGCCACGTTCCCGTGCGCAATGGCCAGGGCTATGGCAGCATGCTCACGGGCCGCATCGCTGAGCCTTGCCGGATTGTCCTTGCCCAAGCGCCTGACCCGGACCAGGTGGACACGCAAGTTCTTCATGGCCTGGTTGAGATAGTGATTTCCGACGGCGGCATCAATGGCGCTGTCCAGCTCGCCCGCCAGCTGGTAATAGTCACCCCGGGTGGGGTCATCGGAGGTGATGAGTTCCCCGGCGTTGAGAAGTTGCTGATGCAGTGCGTGAAAAACCGCCGGATCGCAGCGTTGGGCGGCCAGTTCGGCAGCCCGGCACTCCAGGGCGGAGCGCAGTTCGAAGAGCTCATCCAGGTGGTCAAGAGAAATCTCGCTGACCACCACCCCGCGCCCGCTTTGGGGTTCGGTCAGGCCCTCGGCACTTAGCCTGGCCAACGCTTCACGGATGGGGGTGCGTGAGACGCCCAAGCGTTCTGAGAGTTCCACTTCGGCCAGCACTGTCCCGGGGGTGAGGCGCCAGTGGATGATGTCACTGCGCAACGCGGCATAGGCCTTCTCGCTGGCACGCATGGGACTCCTTGGGGGACGAGGCGGGTGGAGCTGGTCAAACAAGCTAACCCCTCCAGTGTATACAAAGAGTTGCCAAATTGGCAGCATTTGCTAAAAATAGCGCGTCAATTTCGCTGAATGTATACACAGGTGATTGTTTTTGCCCGTTTGTCGGCGCTACTATGGCACTAATCACATCAACGTGGATGGAGTACCGCATGTCAGCGCACAGCACGGACTACAGCGACGAATTCAGGCGCAGCATCAGCGATCCCGAAGGGTTCTGGCTGGCTGCGGCCCAAGCGGTGGACTGGGACAAGGCGCCAAGCCTCGCACACAGCGACATCGACGCGCCCCTCAGCCGCTGGTTCCCCGACGGGGAAATGAATACCTCCTACAACGCACTGGACAGGCACGTTGCCGCCGGGCGCGGCGAGCAAGTGGCGTTGATTCATGATTCGGCCATGCGCGGGGAAGTTACTACGTACACGTACCGCGAGCTCACGGCGGCCGTTGCCATGTTTGCCGGTGTTTTGCGTGCCAACGGCGTGGGCAAGGGGGACAGGGTACTCATTTATCTGCCCATGATCCCCGAGGCCGCCATCGCCATGCTGGCCACGGCCCGGCTGGGCGCCATCCATTCGGTGGTGTTTGGCGGATTTGCCGCCAGTGAACTGGCTGTGCGGCTGCGCGACGCGGCACCGAAGGTGGTTGTCACCTCATCCGGTGGTTTGGAGCCCAACAAGTACATTGAATATCTGCCCACCATCCATGAGGCGCTGGCCAAGGCGGAGATGCCGCACGTGCCGGTGGTGGTCAAGCGCCGCGAGGGTTTTGCCACGGACCCTGCCGTGTTGGGGCTCAACGCCGTTGATTGGGACGCTGCCATGGCCACGGCGGAGCCTGCCGGGCCCGTAACCGTGAAGTCAACGGACCCGCTCTATGTGCTGTACACCTCCGGCACGACGGGCGCGCCCAAGGGGGTGGTCCGCGACAACGGCGGGCACGCCGTCGCCCTGCTGTGGACCATGGACAAGCTCTACAACATCCACGCCGGTGATGTCTGGTGGACGGCCTCGGACGTGGGCTGGGTGGTGGGGCACTCCTACATTGTCTACGGGCCGCTGCTGGCCGGCGCCACCACGCTCATGTACGAGGGCAAACCCGTGGGCACTCCGGATGCCGGCGCGTTTTGGCGGGTCATCGAGCAACACGGGGTGAAGGCCCTCTTTACTGCACCCACGGCACTGCGCGCCATCCGCAAGATGGACCCGGACGCGGCACTGTTGGCGAAGTACCACCTGGGGCACCTGGAAACACTGTTCACGGCCGGTGAGCGTTTGGACACCGACACTTTTCATTGGGCGTCGCGGGTGCTCGGTGTTCCGGTGGTGGATCACTGGTGGCAGACAGAAACTGGGTGGGCCATTGTGGGCAGCCCGCAGGGGATGGGGCGGCTGCCCATCAAGGCCGGCTCGCCCTCGGTGCCCATGCCTGGCTACGATCTGCGCATTGTGGACGGTCTGGGCGAGGAGGTCGACGCCGGGGAGGAGGGCAACATTGTGCTCGCCTTGCCGCTGCCGCCGGGCACGCTCACCACCTTGTGGGGCAACGAGCAACGCTATGTGGATTCCTACCTTGGCGTCTTTCCGGGCTTCTACTCCACGGGCGATTCGGGCTACCGGGACGCTGATGGCTACGTTTTCGTCATGGGCCGCACCGACGACATCATCAACGTGGCCGGGCACAGGCTCTCCACCGGGGCCATGGAACAGGTGGTGGGCACGCACCCGGCCGTGGCTGAATGCGCCGTGATTGGTGTGGTTGATGCCCTGAAGGGGCAAAAGGCTATCGGGTTCGTGGTGCTCAAGGCCGGCGTTACCATGGATGCTGGTGTGTTGGAACGTGAATTGGTGGCGCTGGTGCGGCGTGAAATCGGGCCGGTGGCTGACTTTAAGCATGCCGTGGTGGTTGACGCCCTGCCCAAGACCCGCTCCGGGAAGATCCTGCGCAAGACCATGCGCCAAATTGCCGACGGCGACGACTACACGGTGCCCTCCACCATCGAGGACCCGGCCGTCATCGAGGCACTGCTCCCGATCCTGACCGGTCGCAACTAGCCTCACGCCGCCCAATCGAGAGTACAGTTGATGCCGATGTTCCGTGGCAACATCGGCACCAACTGTACTCTCGGGGGCCCTGGGGAGCGGGGACGGGGCGTGTTAGTGGGGCGTGTTAGTGGGCGAGGGTATGTGGTTCTGTCTCGCTGCCCTCTGCTGCCTCCACAACCTCGTCGGAGGGATCCTGAGCCTGCGTGCCGAGGTGGCCGCGCGTGAGCTTGTTCATGATCAGGGCGATCGCACCATCACCTGTCACGTTCGTGGCCGTGCCGAAGCTGTCGAGTGCGATGTACGCGGCAAACATGAGCCCCACCTCGAGTTCGCCGAAGCCGAGCATCTGCGTGAGCAGGCCCGCGGCCGCTGCGATCGCACCGCCGGGAACGCCCGGGGCGGCGATCATCATGACGCCGAGCATCAGGATGAACGGCAGGTAGGCCCCGAAAGTGATGTCACCGCCGGTGAGCAGCAACACCGCGATCGAGAAGCAGGTGATCTTGACCATCGAGCCCGACAAGTGGATCGTGGCGCACAACGGCACCACGAAACCTGCCACCGAGTCGGCGACGCCGTTCTTCTTGGTTGAGGCGAGTGTCACCGGAATCGTCGCCGCTGACGACGAGGTACCAAGCGCCGTGAAGTAGGCGTCGCGCATGTTCCACAGTGCCTTGAACGGGTTGATCCCGCCCATGGCGCCCGCCACCGAGTACTGAAGGAGCAGCACCAGGAACGTCAGCCCAAAGGACACCAGGGCCACGAGCATGAACTTCGTGACGACAGTCATGGCGGAACCGCTCGCCGAGAGGTCCAAGAAAATGCCGAAGATGAACAGCGGCAGCGCGGGCACCAGGACTCGCCGGATCACGGACTCGATGATCGTGCGGAACTCCACGGTTGCGCGGAAGAGCACTTTGCTGTGGAACGCTGTGAGGCCAATGCCGACCACAAACGCGAGCACGAGTGCGCTCATGACGCCGATCACCGGTTCAAGCACAATTTCAGTCGCTGAGTCGCCTGCGGCGCCCACTACCGTCAGGTACGGGGTGAAGCCGGATCCGGAGGCGTCGCCGAGCGCGTCGAGGCCGCCGCCAGCCAGCGACGGGGTGAACAGCCACCGGCTGACGAAGTACGCGAGCAGTCCGGCAAGGATCGTGGAGCCGTACGCGATCACGGCGGTGATTCCAAGCCACTTCCCGGCACCCTTGCCGAGCTCCGCGATTGCCGGTGCGACGAGCCCCAGAATGATCAGCGGCACAATGAACCCCAGGAACCCCGAAAAGATCGAGTTGTAGGTCAGAAACAACCCGCCGAGCCACACGGGCATCACCGGCCCGGTCAGAATGCCCAGCACGATGGCTATGACAATCCAGCCGAGTAGGGGGATTGATTTCAGCAGCTTCATTGGAGGTCCTCAGGTAGGAAGGATCGGGATGCGCACGAATGCGCGGCACAATTGTGGCGCAGGCCACGCCTCAGTTATCGTAAGCGGTGCGCGCCATTCCCGGAAATCCGCTGCCGGCCCGGGGTGCCGCAGCGTCTCCAGTATTGGCTACTTGGCTGATGCTCCGGCGGGCATACCCGCCAGAACGCCAGCCTTGGCTGACTTGGGCTTGCGGACGTGGGTACCCCACATGAAGGCAAGGAACGTCAACGTCAACTGGGCCGGGAAAGCAACGGCAGGCACGCCGCCGGAGATGAGGCAGATCAGAACCGGCAACAACACAATGAGGGTCAGATCCGGGCCCGACAAAAAGGACCGGATGGCGCCGGTGGGAATGGGGCCGGAGGGTGCGGCGATAGCTGGCATGTTCCAATCCGGTGCCGGCCTGAACGAGGCCCGCAAGGTGGCAGCGCCCAGCCCCGGGCCAGCCAGCACGGCCAACCCGAGCAGGGTCGGTGATCCCACGCCAAGCGCCAACAACAATCCAAAACACAAGGGCGCCCACAGCGTCATGGCCACGGCAGGAATCACATAGTGCACCCGGCGCACAGTCTTCGCCGGCAGTGGCATGAGCGCGTCAACGGCTGGATTGCCCGCGGCAAAGCGTGCTGTGGAGCCAAGGGTCGAGGCGGCAAGGTAAGCGCACAAGAAGAGCACCACGGCAATCAGGATGGAATTACCCAAGAACTCAATGGCAGCCAGCGAGGCCGGGATGGCTGCCAAGACCAGCAACCGCAACAAGGTATTGGGGGCGCGCAAGGCCATGGTGGCATGAGTGCTCAGAAGCGTTTTGACGCTCCGCGAACCCACGGAGCCGTTCCGGAAGATCAGCTTGAGCCGCAGCTTGATGCGGCTCACAGCGGGGCCCGTGCTCAGCGAGCGTGAAAGCTCCGTGGCATCCATGGACAGCAGGGAACTGGCGGCATAGGCGCCGGCGGCTGCACTGGCCTTAAGCTGAGCGGTGGTGATCCGCTCAAGATGGGCATAGACCACGGCTAACAACCCCAGCGCAAGGGCCACCAGCAGCAGCGGCCAGAGTGCGCCGTCGGCCACCAGCAACGGCCAGCTGGTGGGCAGGTACGCCATCCAGGCGGTCTGCGCGCCCGTCACGGCTAGGGAGCCGGCCACATTGTTGAACAGCGCCGTGGCGATCAATGTCAGGGGTGCCACCAAAGCAACCGCCCCCATGACTGTCTTGAGCCACGCCCCGGAATTCGTGATTTGGCACCACCCGGCCACGCCGTACAACACCCATGCCAAGCCCACGCCGCACAGCGCCGCCAGGCCAATCCGGCCCGGATCAGGTTCCGAGGCCATGCCCAGTGCCAACGGCACCACCACCACGACGGCGGCAATGGCAGGCCACACCAGGGACTTTAAAAACCCCGGCTGAATGAAACCGCGGCGCCGGACGGGAAGCCCCAGCCACCACGCGGTTTGCGGCAAGGTCATGGCGACAGGGCCCATGGTCATTTCAACGCTCAACAGGGCCGCAGCCAAGGTCAACAGCACGGTGGCACTCGCCTGCAGCAACGTCACCGAGTGGAAGCCCGGCGCCACAGCAGTGGCGGCCAACGCCGATTCAGTGCCCACCCCCAAGCTGTGGCGCAAGGCAACAATGAGCGCCCCGGCCATGGCCAACAGCGTCAACCCGCCCAGGAGGGAGGTGTACACCTCGGAGACGAGCTCCATCAGCCCGCCCTGGGTACGGCTCAGCCCGGCCCTGAACGTGTACTGGCGGATTTCCTTGGCGCTGAAGCGCTCACGTGTTTGCATGCTCATGGGGCGACTACTCTGCGTAAGGGTTCTCGGAGGCGATGGCCGTGGCCGCCCGCTGCGGCGTCATGACATGAATCGTGTCGGCAATGAAGAGGGCCTTGGTGGCCACAGTGGTGAGGAACACCGGATCGTGGGTGACCACCAGCAAGGCCAGGCCGGCGTCGACTTCGGCCCGCAACCTGGTGGCCAGCCTGTGCCGCATGGCGGTGTCCAGGCGTTGCTCGGGCTCGTCCAAGACCAGGAGGGAGCGGGGCCGCACAAAGGCTCCGGCCAGCAGCATGCGGCGGCGTTGCCCGGAGGACAGGTTGTAGGGCCGCGAGGTGGCCAGTTCGGCGAGGCCAAAAAACTCCAGCTCGGCGGCAATGACGTCCTCCACGTCTTCGACCCCGTGCCCGGCGGAGACAATCGCAAGATGCTCCTCCACCGTGAGGGACGGGAAGAAGGCGTCGTCATCAAACACGACAGCCACTTCACGGCGGAAGTCAAGAGTCCTGTCATCAACCTCGGCACCGTTGATCAGGGTGACACCGGAGAGCGCCTCCAGCTGGCCCACCACTGTTTTAACAACAGTTGACTTGCCGGCACCATTGGGGCCCACCAGTGCTAAGGATTGATGCGAGTGGACGCTGAAGCTGACAACTCCACACACGGGCGTGCCGCTGTAGCCGGCCTGCAGCTTCTCGGCACGCACCACATCGGACCGTCGCGCCAAATTAGCCGGCGCCCTCGTGGCTTGTGCGGGATGGTCGGGGGAGGAGTTGGGTGCTTTGCTCATCACTTCGAAGTATAGGCTTCAGGCCCCGCCACCAACATTCAGCTTCAACTTGAGGGTCAAGGCTCAAAACCCATGACGGCTAAATGTCCAAAACTTACCCGCCGAACCCGGTAACCTAGTCACTGGAAGTGATGTATGGACAAGGCAGCGAAAGTGTGGACTGACAGGTGAGCAACGAGCAGGGTGCAACGGCACTCGTGGGTGAGGACGTTCTGGGCCCAACCGGACGTCCCCTGACGGAATTCCCCGAGCCCCCGGTCCTTACCTCCCACGGCCCGGCGCGCATCATTGCCATGGTCAACCAAAAAGGTGGCGTGGGCAAAACGACGTCGACCATCAACTTAGGTGCCGCCCTGGCAGAAGCCGGCCGCAAGGTGCTCCTGGTTGACTTTGACCCGCAGGGCGCCCTTTCTGCCGGTCTGGGCACCAACCCGCACGAACTCGACATCACCGTCTACAACGTGCTGATGGATCGGAAGGTGGACATTCGTGACGCCATCATCCATACCGACGTTGAGAACATTGACATTCTCCCGGCCAACATTGACCTCTCGGCCGCCGAAGTTCAGCTGGTCAACGAGGTGGCCCGCGAACAGGTGCTGGCCAGTGCCTTGCGCAAGGTTGAGGACGACTACGATGTTGTCCTGATCGACTGCCAGCCCTCCCTTGGCCTGCTGACAGTCAACGCGTTGACGGCCGCCCATGGCGTGATCATTCCGTTGATCTGTGAATTCTTTGCCCTGCGCGCGGTGGCGTTGCTGGTGGAAACCATTGACAAGGTTCAGGACCGTTTGAATCCGGGTCTGCAGGTCGACGGCGTCCTGGCCACCATGTACGACGCGCGGACCTTGCACGGGCGTGAAGTGCTGGCCCGTCTGGTGGAAGCCTTTGGCGACAAGGTGTTTGAAACGGTCATCAAGCGCACCATCAAGTTCGCCGACGCCTCCGTTGCTGCCGAGCCCATCACCTCCTACGCCGCCAATCATCAAGGCGCCGACTCCTACCGCCGCCTGGCGAAAGAGCTGATAGCCCGCGGTGGTTCGCCCTAACTTGCTCTCATCACCACAGGCCGCGGGGATCGCGGCAGGCACGCAGGGCAGCCACCCCCAACGTTTTGAAGTCCGGTTGGATAATTTCACCGGTCCCTTTGACCTGCTCCTTGGGCTGATTGCCAAACACGAAATGGCCATCACCGACGTCGCCATCGCCACCGTCACGGACGAATTCATCAGCTATCTGAAGGCCCTGGCGGATCTGGGGCAAGAGTGGGCGTTGGATGAAGCCAGCGAGTTCCTGGTCCTGGCCGCAACCCTGCTGGACCTGAAGGCTGCCCGACTCCTTCCCGCAGGCGAGGTGGAGAACGACGACGACCTGGCCCTTTTGGAGGCCCGTGACCTCTTGTTCGCGAGACTCTTGCAGTACAAGGCGTTCAAGGAAGTTGCTGCCCGCTTGGGTGCCGAACTTGACCGTGAAGCCCAGCGCTTCCCCCGCCAGGTGGGGCTGGAACCACATTTTGCGGCGCTGTTGCCGGAGCTGGTGTGGCGGCACACGCCGGAACAGTTCGCGCAAATGGCGGCCAGGGCCATGGAGCCCAAACAAGCGCCCATCACCGAAGTCGGCTTGGCGCATTTGCACGTGCAGCCCGTCAGCGTGCGCGAGCAAGCAGCCATCATCACCCTCATGCTCACAGCAGGCATGCCGCCGGAGGAGGATCCCGGCGCAGCCACCTGGCTTGGTGCCCCGCTGTCCTTTGCCACATTGAGTGCGGACGCATCCTCATCGATGGTGGTGATTGCCCGGTTCTTGGCCCTGCTGGAACTGTTCAGGGACCAGGTGGTCACCTTTGAACAAGTCGCGCCGCTGGGTGAACTTCTGGTCCGTTGGAGCGCAGGTGTGCAGCACAGTCTTGCCACCGACAGTGACTTTGACGATGAGGGTCCGCAGCTAGCCGAGCCAACCACCAACACTAAGGAACACCTGCACGCGGAGGCTGCACTATGAGCGATGATTCTCGTACCAGCAACGCTGTCCCGGCCGAGCCTGTTGAGGCGGCCGAACTGCTTGAAACAGCTGACGGCGTGCGGGCTGCCTTGGAGGCCGTGCTCATGGTGGTGGACGAGCCCGTCACCGAGGAGGCGTTGGCTTCGGTGGTGGGTTTGCCCGCTGCTGCCATACGTGAGCAATTACACGAACTGGCAAGGGAGTACGACGGCTATACTAGGAAGGGTGACACCGTACCGGTTCGCGGCTTTGAACTTCGGCAACTTGCCGGAGGCTGGCGTGTTTATTCACGAGCCGCTTACGCCGATATCGTGTCACAGTTTGTTGTGGACGGCCAGACGGCCCGGCTCACGCAGGCGGCCTTGGAAACATTGGCGGTGATTGCTTACCGCCAACCAGTTTCACGGGCCCGTGTTTCCGCCATTCGAGGCGTGAACGTGGACTCGGTGGTGAGGACGCTGGCGCAGCGCGGACTGATTGAGGAAGTGGGCACCGATCCGGTGTCCGGGGCATTCCTGTACCGCACCACGGCGTACTTTTTAGAACGGCTGGGGATGGGTAGCGTGGACGAGTTGCCGCAAATTGCACAGCACCTGCCCGGTCTGGAAAACCTTCATGAAATTGACGATTCACATTTTTAGCTTGACCACAACATTTAGTACTTTAAGGACAACCCCATGACACCGACACCGTCGCACCGCTCCGGAAGCTCTTCCGGGCAGAACCAGCCGCGTGGAGGTAATCCGCGCTCCGGCGCCCCCAAGTCAGGTGGCTTCAAATCCGGCGCCCCGAAATCAGGTGGCAACAAGTCCGGCGCCCCGAAGTCGGGCGGCTTTAAGTCCGGCGGCGGGTACAAGTCCGGTGGCTCCAGCGAAGGTGGCTACCGTTCCGGTGGCTCCAGCGAGGGCGGCTACCGCTCCGGTGGCTACAACAAGTCCGGCAGCTCCAGCGATGGCGGCATCAAGCCCGGTGCCCTGCGCGCCGCTGGCTACAACAACGACCGGGCAGCCAACGCGGCCAAGGCGGCCAGCGAGGGCGGCTTCCGCTCCGGCGGCTCCAAGCTGGGCGGGCCCAAGTCGGCCGCCAGTAAGCCCGGCGCACGCAAGCCAAGCCAGACCGGCGCACGACCGTTCAAGAACGAGCAGTACGGCCGCACAGTCACCTCGAGCAAGAACCGGCCCACCGAGCAAAACCGCCGCCCGCTGTCCACTACCGACGACGTTGACATTCACAATGCCGATGGTGTGCGCCTGCAGAAGGTCATGGCCATGGCAGGTGTGGCCTCGCGCCGTCTGTGCGAGGACATGATTCTTGAGGGCCGCGTCCAGGTTGACGGCGTCACGGTGAACCAGCTGGGCCTGCGCGTGGATCCGGCAACCGTTGACATCACCGTTGACGGCATGACCATCCAGACCAATGACCAGATGGTGTACATGGTGTTCAACAAGCCCAAGGGCGTTGTCTCCACCATGGATGATCCCGAAGGCCGCCCCTGCATCAGCGACTTCCTCAAGAAGCGCCAGACTGCCGAGCGCCTCTTCCACGTGGGGCGTTTGGATACAGCCACCGAGGGCCTGTTGCTGCTGACGAACGACGGCGAACTTGCCAACCGTTTGAGCCACCCCAAGTACGGCATCCCCAAGACCTACTTGGTCCAGGTGAAGGGACCGATGGCACAGGGTGTTGGCGCCCAGCTCAAGGACGGCGTGGAGCTCGAGGACGGCTGGCAGCGCGTGGATTCCTTCCGCCTGGTGGACTCCACCCCCGGCCACGTCTTGGCTGAGGTTGTTTTGCACTCCGGCAAGAACCGCATTGTTCGACGCATGTTTGACGCCGTGGGCTACCCCGTGGAGCGCCTGGTGCGTGTCAAGTTCGGCCCCATCGCCTTGGGCGACCAGCGCCAGGGAAGCGTCCGCGTTTTGGGCCGCCACGAGGTGGGTTACCTGCTCTCAGACGTGGGAATGTAAACAATCCCATGAATCCTTCGCACTTATTGGGGCCCGTGCTGGTTCTTGGCAGTGGACTGCTGGGAGCCAGCATTGGCCTCGGGCTGCGTGCCCGCGGCGTGGACGTCGTGCTGAGCGACCCCTCGCCGTCAGCGCAGGCAGTGGCTGTCGACATTGGCGCCGGGCGTGCCTTTGACGACGCCGAGCCACTGAGCCCCGAGCTGGTGGTGGTGGCTGCGCCGCCGGACGTGAGCGCCACGGTGGTGGCCGCAGCCCTGCGAAGGTACCCGTCCGCCGTCGTGGTGGACATTGCCAGCATCAAATTTGCTGTGCTGGCCGAACTCCGCACCCTTGTGGAGGACGATCCGAGCCTGCTGCCCCGCTACGTGGGTACCCACCCCATGGCCGGGCGGGAACGTTCCGGGCCGGTGGCTGCCCGCGGGGAACTGTTCAACTCGATGCCGTGGGTGCTGTGCCCGTCCCAGGACAGCAGCGCCCACGCCATCAAGGTGGCCCATTCACTGGCCATTGACTTAGCTGCCGTGGTGTTCCGTTTCTCTCCCGAGGAGCATGATGAGGCTGTGGCACTGGTCTCACACCTGCCCCAGATCATGTCCTCGCTGGTCGCCAGCAGATTGGCGGAGACGCCGCCGCATGCCCTGTCACTGGCTGGCAATGGTTTGCGCGATGTCACCCGCATTGCCGCCAGCGACCCCTCCTTGTGGGTACAGATTTTGGGGGCCAACGCCCCCAGGCTGCTGGCGATCATGGAAGGTGTCCGGCTCGATTTGGACAGGCTGATCAACACCCTCAGCGCACCCACAGCCCCCGGTGCGCGCCTGGATCTGGCGCAGCTCATGGCTGAAGGCAACGCAGGCCAGAGCAGGATCCCTGGCAAGCACGGCGGCCCGCCCCAGCACTACTCCTGGCTCACTGTGCTGGTGGATGACAAGCCCGGAGCTATTGCGCGGCTTCTGACGGAGATCGGTGAGATCGGCGTCAACGTGGAGGATCTTCGACTGGACCACTCCGCCGGACTGCAGGTGGGTATGGTGGAGCTTTCCGTACTGCCGTCCAAGCGCGTGAGTTTGGTTCAGGACTTAACGAATCGTGGTTGGAAGGTCATTCAATGAGTAACTCTGTAGCGGCCACCATGCAACTGCGCCTTGGCCACCCTTTGGTGATTGCCATTGACGGCCCGTCCGGATCCGGCAAATCAAGTGTCAGCAAGGCTGTTGCGAAGCGCCTGGGTTTGGCGTTTCTGGACACCGGTGCCATGTACCGGGCGCTGACGTGGCATTGCCTCAACGGCCGCATTGACTTGAACAATGCCGCAGCCGTGGAGGCCGCCGCCCGCAGCATCACCTTAGAACAAAACCTCACACCCGAGGGCGAATTCGTCAAGGTCAACGGCGTCACCGTCACCGAGCCCATCCGCGAGCCCGAAATCTCCAAAAACGTCAGCACGGTGGCCACCAACCTGGGGGCGCGCAAGGAATTGGTGCGCCGCCAGCAGGCCATCATTGCCCAGTGCGGGCATCGCATAGTGGTGGAGGGGCGGGACATCACCACTGTTGTGGCGCCCCAGGCCCACGCCCGGCTGATCCTGACAGCCAGTGAGGAAGCCCGTATGCGGCGCCGGGGACTTCAGCTCGGTGGCACCCAGACCCCTGAGCAGTTGACCCAACAAGTGTTGGCCCGTGACGCCAAGGATTCCACAGTGGTTGATTTCCAGCGTGCAGCGGACGGCGTTTACACGGTGGATTCCTCGGAGCTTAACTTCGAAGAAACCGTCACGGCGGTTATCAATGTGGTGCGATCGGCTGTGAATGAGGGTCCCGCTGCATGAGCGGGGACGCAAAAAAGTTGCGCACCTTGAGCGCTGCACCGCCGCGCTGGAAGACCAGGTGGAGCCGGCCGCTGGGCAGGTTGTTGGATCACGGGATTTACAGAACCACTGTGCACGGCCGGAACAACATTCCCCCTGAGGGGCCCGTAGTGTTCGCCGCCAACCACCTGAGCTACCTTGACGGTCCCGTCATGGTGGGTGCGGCAAATCGTTACATGCATGTCATGGTCCGCCACGACATGTTTAAGGGAGTCCTGGGCAGGGTATTGCACGCCTCAGGCCAGATTCCCGTCAACAGGGTAGGGGACAGGGCAGCACTGCAGTATGCAAAAGCTGTTCTTGACCGCAACGACTGCGTGGGCATTTTGCCCGAAGGCACCCGAGGTACCGGGAATGCCGCCAGCATGAACAGCGGGGTGGCCTGGCTGGCACTTAACACAAGTGCCGTCGTCGTCCCTGTAGCCATCCTGGGAACCCGGGTTGGCAACGAACATCGAGACAAGATTCCGGCACCCCGCCGGCATCTGCAGGTGGTCTTCGGAGAAGCGATGACCATTGAACGTGAGCCTGGAGTTTCCGGGCGTGTTTCAATGGACAGAGCAACCGATGCGATCCGGCTACGGCTGGCAGCGCATATTGCTGCCGCCATAGCGGTCACAGGCCAGGATTTACCTGCGGATGAAGACACACCTCTTAAGCAAGAAGGACAGTAACCATGAGCGACTCACAGTCTGCCACGCGCCCCGATGAGGGTGAGTTTAGTCACCGGGACTACGAGCCCACGGGAGCTGACCACATTGCTGAGCGGCTTGCCGAAATCACCGACGAGGATGCCGAGGCCCGCGCTGCCGGCCTGCTGGCGGGCCTAGCCAACTACGAACTCGACGACGAAGACGCCAAGCTGCTCTCCGGCGAGTTCGACGACGGAACGGCCGAGGACGCCCACCGCCAGGACCCCGTACTGGCCATTGTGGGCCGACCCAATGTCGGCAAATCCACCCTGGTCAACCGTATTCTGGGCCGCCGCGAAGCCGTGGTGGAGGACACCCCCGGCGTCACCCGCGACCGCGTCCAGTACCCGGCCACCTGGAACGGGCGCAACTTCACCCTTGTTGACACCGGTGGTTGGGAAAGCAAGGCCCGCGGCATTGACCTGCGCGTGGCTGAGCAGGCCGAAATTGCTGTCGAGATGGCCGACGCCGTCCTGCTGGTGGTTGATTCCGTGGTGGGCATCACCGCCTCTGACGAGGCCATTGTGCAGATGCTGCGCCGGTCCAAGAAGCCGGTGATCCTGGTGGGCAACAAGGTTGATGACCTGGTGCAGGAAGCCGACGCCGCCTCACTGTGGGGCCTTGGTTTGGGCGAGCCGCTCCCGGTGTCGGCTGTTCACGGCCGCGGTGTTGCAGACATGCTGGACCGCGTCATGGACGTGCTGCCGGAGTTCTCCGCCGTCGCCGGTGTTGAGCGCACGGGTGGACCGCGCCGGGTGGCCTTGATCGGCCGTCCCAACGTGGGCAAGTCCTCGCTGCTGAACAAGCTGGCAGGCACCGAGCGCGTTGTTGTTGACAATGTTGCCGGCACCACCCGCGACCCCGTCGATGAGCTCATTGAACTGGGGAACCGGACCTGGCGTTTCGTGGACACCGCAGGTATCCGCCGTCGTCAGCACATGGCACAGGGCGCCGACTTCTACGCATCCTTGCGCACCCAGGGTGCCCTGGAGAAGGCCGAAGTTGCCGTGGTGCTGTTGGCAGTTGATGAGGTGCTCAGTGAGCAGGATGTTCGCATCTTGCAGCTGGCCATTGAATCGGGCCGTGCCTTGGTGCTCGCCTTCAACAAGTGGGACCTGTTGGACGATGAGCGCCGCAAGTACCTGGAACGTGAAATCGAGCAGGATCTGGCACACGTTGAGTGGGCGCCGCGGGTGAACATTTCGGCGAAGACGGGTTGGCACAAGGAGAAGCTTGTGCCGGCACTGGACTTGGCGTTGGAGAACTGGGACCGCCGCATCCCCACGGGCCGCTTGAACGCGTTCCTGGGCGAGCTGGTATCCGAACATCCCCACCCGGTCCGTGGTGGCAAGCAGCCGCGCATCTTGTTCGGCACACAGGCCTCCAGCCGCCCGCCGAAGTTCGTTTTGTTCACGACAGGATTCCTGGATCCCGGGTACCGCCGCTTCATCACCCGCCGTCTCCGTGAGACGTTTGGCTTTGAGGGCACGCCCATCGAGGTCAGCATGCGCGTACGTGAAAAGCGCAGCCGCAAAAAGTAGCGCGGCTCACATCTGAATTGGTTTGGGTCATGGTTTTTATGATGTAAACTTTTTCAGGTGGTTCAGCCACGGAAGATACCTTCCAAGCGTTGAACTTTTCGGGCTGTAGCGCAGCTTGGTAGCGCACTTGACTGGGGGTCAAGGGGTCGCAAGTTCAAATCTTGTCAGCCCGACCGACACAAACCCGCTGTTCCTTAGCTTCTTGCTAGGGAATGGCGGGTTTTTTGGCGTCTAAGGCGCCGCGGGGGCCGATACGGACATTCGATGGTGGTGCACCACCATCGAATGTCCGTATCGGAGTCCTTGGCCGAATAGCCATGGCGCCAGCGCGTGGCATGATCCTAGACTGGACAGCATAGACCTTGCGGTAGAGCTGGTCAGTCCCGGAGAAAAGGATGCATGCGATGGAGAAGTTTGACGTCAAGAAAGCACACAAAGAGCTTTATTCGCCCGGCTCCAAGGACTTCTCGATGGTTGAGGTACCGCCGGTTCGCTACCTTGCCGTGGACGGGCACGGGAACCCTGGCACGGCCACGCAGTACGTTGAAGCCGTTGAGGCCCTCTACTCGTGCGCGTATGGCGTGAAGTTCGAGAGCAAGAAGGTGTTGGACAGGGATTTTGTGGTGCCACCCCTGGAGGGGCTGTGGTGGGCTGCGGACATGGCGGCGTTCACAACGGGGGACAAAGACACGTGGGATTGGACCATGATGATCAGCCAGCCCGACTGGATCACCCCGGAGCTTATCGCCGCGACGGTGGAAAAAGTTGCGGCCAAGAAGGAACTGCCCGGACTGGCCCGGTTGCGTGTCCTGGACTTGCACGAAGGGCTGTGCGTGCAGATTCTTCATCGTGGCTCGTACGACGACGAGGCCCCCACCTTGGCCCGTTTGCACGATCAGTACATGCCCGAGCACGGTCTGGCGTTCAACGGCCAACATCACGAAATTTATCTCGGCGACCCTCGCCGTGCAGCGCCCGAGAAACTCAAAACCATTCTGCGCCAGCCCGTGGCGCGTAGCTGATCAGCCGTCCGGCGAGGCGCGCGAGACCGGGCACAGCGTACCGTTCACCTCAGCTGCCATGCACTCTCCTTGCATCAGCCATTTTTAAGTCCTCGCTAGGGCCTGTGCAGCTCATGGGTCGCGGACTAGCATGACCTCATACGCTAGTGCGGTCTCACACTGTGACAGTCCATGTGCCTGTGGGGGGATTCGGTGCCTTTGCCTTCTTCAGGACGCGGCCCCGGATACTGTATCCAGAACTATGTTCTTGGGAGTGCGTGATGAGCAAGGGTCGAATTGTGACGGCAGTGCTGGCCAGCGTGGTTCTCGTTTTGGGGCCGGGCCATCCCTGAGTCCCTTGGTGGGCACCCTAGTGGGCGCTGTGGGGGTTCAGCCTGCCCAAGTGTTGGCGGCGCCCATTCCTGCCACACCCGGAGAACTGCATGTCACAGCGGCCGGTGACTATTCCAGCAGTGCCGCAGCGGCCGGGGTACTTTCCCGTGTTGGCACCATCGACCCGGACTTGCACCTTGCCTTGGGTGACCTGACGTACGGGGAGACGGGGGCGGAGCAGGCGTGGTGCGATTTCGTCACGTCACGGACCGGGGCTGGGTTCCCCTTTGAACTCATTTCAGGTAATCATGAGAGCAACGGGCAGAACGGGAACATCAACGACATTGCGGCGTGCCTGCCCAACCAGCTGCCGGGTGTGGTTGGATCCTACGGGCGGCAATACTACGTGGATGTGCCGTGCCAAAACCCCTTGGTTCGGTTTGTCATGATCGCGCCGGGCATCCCCTTCTCCGGTGGCACCTGGGACTACTCCGCGGGGCAGTCCCCACTACAACTGGACAGCGGCGGCCATAGACGGGGCCCGCTCAGCGTCGATCCCCTGGGTGGTGGTGGGGATGCATACTCCCTGCTTGTCCGTGGGGCAGTATGTTTGTGCCTCCGGCGCACCGATCGCCAACCTGTTGCTGAGCAAGAATGTTCACCTGGTGCTCAATGGACACGAACACGTGTATCAGCGGACCAAGCAGCTAGCCACCTCCGGCACTTGCACAGGCCTTGTTTCCGATGTTTACACCGCTGCTTGCGTCGCAGATGTGGACAACTCACTGGGCAAAGGTGCCGGCACCGTCTTCACCACAGTCGGCACCGGGGGAGTCACCTTGCGTGATGTCAATGCCGCCGACCCCGAGGCGCCCTACCTTGCTGCGTCGTCTGGGCTCAACGCCGCCCCCAGCCATGGCCTGTTGGACCTGAGATTCACGGCCACCACCATGAGCGCCGGATTTATTGCCACGAGTGGCACGTTCCAGGATGGTTTCAGCATCGCCCCGACGGGGGCCAATGTGCCGCCGACAGCAGCGTTTACGAGTTCCTGCGTTGCCCTTGCCTGCACCTTTAACGGCGCTGGTTCGAATGATCCAGGCGGCAGCATCGTCAGCTATGCATGGGACTTTGGCGACTCAACGACCAGCACCAACCAGCCGGCCAGTAGGACATATTTGGCCCCGGGGACGTATCCGGTGACGCTTACCGTTACCGACGATGCTGGCAGCACTGGAACCGTGGTTCACAATGTGAGCGTGACCGATCCGGTGGTCGGATTGTTGGCGCAGGATATTTTCGAGCGGACTGTCACCAACGGGCTCGGTGCGGCGGCCACTGGCGGGACCTGGACCACAACGGGCAGTGCCGCCAACTACTCAGTCGCTGCTGGGACGGGTCGGGTCCGCATCCCCGCCGCGGGCGGCGGACTCAACAGCTATCTCGGGAGTGTGGCATCCTCAAACACCGAGCTCTATCTGGAACTGGCAACGGACAAAGCAGCCACCGGTTCGAACATTTATCTGAGCGGCATTGGGCGCAGAATTGCCGGGGCGGGGGAGTACCGTGCCAAACTTTCTTTGGCGACCAACGGCTCCGTGGCACTGTCATTGGTCAGAACTGCCGCGAACGGTGCCAAGGTGTGGGAATTGGGCTCTGCTGAGCCAACCAACTGGCAACGCAGCATCACCGATGCCACAGCCGCCTTGCAAGGGACCGGCGGATTGGGGCTGGCCACGTACCTCTCCAGCACCGCCAACAACGCCCCGCTGACAGTGAGCATGGACAATTTGCGGGCCATCACACCCTAGGCGGCTGCAAACACTTCGCACAGGACCAGCCGCCAGGGCGTCGCCCTAGCGTCGCACGCGACGGGCGGACGCGCCCGACAGCTGGTGTGCGTCGAGGGCGAAAAGGTCACCGGGACCCGCCGTGACGGCTCCCAACAGGCTGGCGGACTGGGGCAGCAACTGCTCTGCGTAGAACCGCGCCAACACCAGCTGGCTGTGCGCCAATTCGGTGTCGTCCGTCGCGGCGGCTGCAACGGCCGCCCGGGCCAGCATCCACCCGCCGGTGCACAGCCCCCACATCCGCAGGAACGGCGTCGAACCGGAAAGTGCTGCGTTGGGGTCGGCCGCACCGGTGCGCAGCATCCAGCGGGTGGCTTCTGCCAGGGCGTCGAACTGCTTGCTGAGCTCTTGCCCGATGCTGGTGAAATCCTCGCCAGCCTGGGCAAGGTCGGCCTCGATGTCACGCATGGAGGCGAGGAAGTCCAGAATCGAAGCACCGCCGCGGATGCCGAGTTTGCGCCCCACAAGGTCCGCGGCCTGGATGCCGTTGGTGCCCTCATAGATGGCAGCGATCCGCACATCGCGCACATGCTGGGCGGCCCCGGTTTCCTCGATGAAGCCCATGCCGCCTTGGATTTGCAGGGCAAGTGAGGTTAGTTCGTTCCCGAGGTCTGTGCCGAATGACTTGCAAATGGGGGTCAGTATTCCCACGATCTCGGCAGCCCGGGCACGAACGGCCGGGTCAGGATCATGGGTGCTCCGATCGACGTAGCTGGCATCGAGCAGCATCAGGTACCTCAGCGAGGCCAAGTAGGCGCGCTGAGTCAGCAACATGCGCCGCACATCGGGGAACTCGATGATGGCTGAGCTGGACCCTGTTGCGCCGATCGCCACCCCCTGCTTGCGTTCCTGCGCATACGTGAGCGATTGCTGATAAGCCCGTTCGGCGACGGCCAGACCCTGCACGCCAACCCCCAATCGGGCACTGTTCATCATCACAAACATGATGCGCATGCCCAGGTTCTCTTCACCGATGAGGTAGCCGGTGGCTTCCTCGTAGGACAAGACGCAGGTGGGGGAGGCGTGGATACCCATCTTGTGTTCGAGCGACACTGTCTGCACGGAGTTGCGCTCACCCAGCGAACCGTCGTCGTTGATTAGGAACTTGGGCACAATGAAGCAGGAGATGCCGCGGGTTCCGGCAGGGGCGCCGGGTGTGCGGGCCAGCACCAGGTGGACAATCTGTTCGGCCATGTCGTGGTCACCGTAGGTGATGAATATTTTTTGCCCGGTAATGGCGTAGCTGCCGTCCGGCCGGGGCACGGCGCGCGTGGTGAGCGCCCCGACGTCGGACCCGGCCTGGGGCTCGGTGAGGTTCATGGTCCCGGTCCATTCGCCGCTGATCATCTTGGGCAAGTAGAGCTGCTTGAGATCGTCGTCCCCGTAGTGCAGCAGGGCTTCAATGGCGCCCTGGGTCAGCAGCGGGCAGAGCGAGAAGGCCATGTTTGCGCTGGTCATGAGCTCCTGGATCACCAGGCCCACAGTCCGCGGGAATCCACCGCCGCCGAATTCCTCCGGCAACGGCACCGAACCCCAGCCGGCCTCCACATACTGCTTGTAAACGTCTTTGAATCCGTGAGGGGTCACCACCGAGCCGTCGGGCAGCAAACGTGAACCCTCGACGTCGCCAATCTGGTTGGTGGGGGCCACCACCTCGGCCATGAACTCCCCGCATTGCTCCAGAAGCTCCATGACAGTATCCAGATCCGCATGCTCGAAGCCGGGCAGATTGGCGATGTCCGGGTATCCCACAACGTGTTCGAGGGCGAAGGCGAGATCGGCAAGGGGAGGCTGGTATTGGCTCATGGACGACAGCGTACCAAGGTCGGCCACATCTGCAGAGCCTTTTGTTACTAACCAGTAACGTGTCGGCCCTCACAGGGCGCCGTTGGCTCGGAGCAGTGGCATGAGCCATTTTTCTCGGGTTCGTTTCGGGAAGTCAGCACGCCGACTGCTAAGGCGGTCCAGGGACTGACGGAAGAGTTCGGAAACAACCACATCAGCTTTCCCGTGGGCTTCGGAGCGTATCGCCACTTGCAGGGTCGGCGTGCCGAGGCTGGTACTCATCCACATACTCGCGACCAGCTCTTCGTTGCCCGCGGCCACGCCCTTGTCCACGGCGGCGTGGACCGTGGCAATGATCAAGGCCCGCAGGAACAAGCTTTCGTCGCGTTCAAGAAGTCCCGCGTCAAGGGTGTTTGGGCTCTGTCGGCTGAGGTACGTTGAGACGGAGCGGAGGACCTCCGGGGTTTCCGACTGCCTCGTTGCGCTGCTGATGAAAGCGTCGGCGACCTCGGCTCCAATACCAGCGATCTCGGCGCCATCAACCTTGGTAAGAGTCTCGATCTGTTGACTGCATTCGCTCAGCGCTGTCCTGTTGATTGCCTTCCGGAGGACCACGGCCAGGTAGCTTCCCAGACCGCCCTTGGCGAGTGAATCGTACCGCGGGGCGATGGCGTCGAGCAGTTCCTGAGGGCTCCTAACCTCCACGGCGCGTGTAAGCACCACCGCAAAAACAAACAGCCGTCGTGAGGCCCATCTCCGGCGGGTACTTCAGACATGACCGCGTGAACAAGGCTGACCTGCGATTCCGTCGGTTGCAGGAGGGCGCTTCCCCAGATGGCTGAGTTTCGCCCGCCGGGATTAATGTGGTGTGCCAGAATTCGATTCGACATCCATTGCAGCTCCTGCCTGTTGCTGAGCAGGACAATCCGTTCCTGCACCACAGCGTCCCGCAATGATTCGGAGGGTCCGTCCGTGGGAGCGAGCCACTCACGGAGCTCTTTTAGGATCGTTTCCTCGCTCAGCCAGGCCTCGCCTTGAATCTCATCCACGATGCGGCGAGCCTATAGAGTCTCGGCACCGGCAACGAGTTCGGCGCCAGTGCGTCGGAGAAATCCACCCCCGCCATGGGGTCGATGAGCTCATGAAAACTATTGACGGATGGAATTGGTGGCTGCGCACCAAGGACTTCTCGTTGGAGTTCGCCGGTCTTCATGCCGTGCCCGTGTTCCAGCGCAAAAGTCACAGTGAGTGCAACGATCACCTCGTCAAGTTGCTGCTTGAGGCCCGGTGTTGGTGCGATCTCGGCCACGGCAGTCCGCCAATACGCATCAACAAACGCGGCCTGGTCGAATGTCTCCAACTTCCGCTCGTCGCCGATGCACTCCAGGAAGGTCCGGGCGGCAAGGGGCTGACACAACAGCTTCCAAGAATTGTTGTTTTCGTTGTTGCGTCCGAGGCGAAATGCTTCAGCCGTATGGCGCGCTTGAGGCGGCAGGCCACGGACCAGCAGCAGATGGCCGGTGGTTTCCTCGATATTGACTCGATCAAGATCAAGCCAGCCACCCAGAAACGAGTTGTCCGAAGGAATCCGGTCCTGAACGCCGCATCCGCATTCGAGCCAAAACCGCGGCCAGTGCGGGTCCATGACAGCGTCGTAGTCGCCACGTCAACGGTGACAATCCAGCGCAGCGTGTCAAAGGCGGTGTCGGCAGCAATTCTCTCCTGCAATTGTCGAATGAATGTTGGGTCAAGCAATGCGGATTCGTCGGCGTCATCAAGGAGCACAACAGCCCATTGCTCGGATCGTGAGAGTACTTCGCTGAGCTCTTCCATGGAGGAAAACGGCCTGTGGAAGCAGTCCGCGGCTTCTGCCAGAAGGGCTGTGCTCAGATCTTGCCCGCCGACGGGTTGCGGGGCGAGCAGGAATGCTCCACCTTCATGGGCCAGTCCGGCGAGCTCATAGGCCAGGGCAGTCTTGCCCGACCCCCATCCACCCAGAATGGGAAAGCAACTATTGTATTGTGGCGAGCTGACCTAGCCCGTCAGCCATCGGATCGCCATTTGCGCCTCACCGCGTAGTAATTCGTCGTCAGTTCCGCTCTCGCCGGACACCCCCGAGAACACGTTGAAACTAGTCTTGCGTATGCGTGATCTGAGGCTTTCATGGGGTAGCGGATCATGGTGGCGCATTTCCATGAGGTCATAGCTGCCGCCGCGTTGCTGGCGTTGATACGCGACCAACGCCAGCAACGCGGTATCGACAAGGCTTCCCCACCGGCCATTGCTGAGGTGTCCGGCGTAACCGTTGATTGACGACGGCGAAAGGTGGGGTTGTCTACCTGCCGCGGAATTGTCAATGCGATCGAGAAGGTACCGCGTGTGACGCCGAGCCCGGCCAGCTGGGCGGCTGTTAGCGGTGAGAGGGGCGTTTCGTGGTGGCGATTCGCGAGAGAATCAACTTTTTGGGCGATTTGAAGGCTAAGGTCAAACCCCGTTCGTTGACGAAATTCCGGATCGTCGATGACTTCTTGCACGATAGTAGAAATCACTTCGTGGCGATGTTCTCCGCTGTAGCGAATCGAGTCAGCTGCTCGGCCGTGAGCGGGCCCCAGTCCTCCAGCAGCTCAAGAGTTATGATGCACGCGGTATCGAAGTCGTCTTCCGAGATGTGTTCTGCGGGCTGCCATCCGGCGAGCAGCGTGCTCGATGACACGATGGCCCGCCCTTCAAGCGACGTGGACAACACCCTTGAGGAGTATCGAGTCGCCACCTCGGCAGCTTTCATGAGGGCACCGGCCGGAGCGCCGGCAATAAACCCCACCAAAACCGGGACAAGAGAGATTCTTAGGCCTTGGTGCTCTGTTGTGCTCACGGAGTCTCCTTGCGTCCAAGTGTGGTGCAGCAGTTGAGCAAGTTTGATTGATAATGTCACGAAAATTGGTGAATGACGATGACCGCTGCGCAACGGATTAACCCGGATCCGCGCATGCTCGAAAGCGGTCCGCCGTCACGAAGCTGCTGGCGTGAAATTGATTCTTGACGGGTACGGAAGATGCCGAGGATGCTTGTCAGTACAGCAGTGGTGTCACCATCGCTGGAAGGTGACACCGTTGAATGGGTTTCTGGAGGACCTGATGGACGAGGCTGAGCGTCTGGTTTGTTATTCGCTCTCAGTGGTCGACGGCGACAACCCGGAATCGTTGGTGCGGCAACTCGAGCGCAGCGTGGCCAGTCTTCGCCGTCACAACCGGAGCATCGCCGTCGTCGTCTTCCTCTACGGAACGGCTACCCGGCAGATCGTTGAGATCTGTACCGAACACCGTGCCTGGCTCCAACTGCAGGGCGACTACGCGCACCGGCTCGCGGATTTGTGCCCCCGGGGCTGGCCTGTTCTGGCCCGGTACCCTACGCTGCACAAATTCCTGAACAACACCTGGCTCGCGCACATCCCCGGACAGCAGGTGCTGTACTGCGACTGCGACACCGTCTTCCGGGCCGACGTCAATCAGCTGTTCGAGGCCTACCAAGCACCGGACATCGTCGCCCGGGAGGAGGTCCACAGCTCGCGCAGCTACCACGGCCCCGATGCGTCATTCCTTGACGAGCCAGCGCTGCACCGCCTCAGTAGCGCCCTGGGCGTGGCCGGGGTGCCGCCATTCAACACCGGCGTCGTCCTGATGAACCACCGCATCTGGGCGGAACTGTCCCTGGTGGAGGGCTGGTTCGTTGAATGTGCCTGGCAGTTGCTGCTGTGGCTGTCGCTGCACCAAGGAGCCAGGCGGGACACCGGCTTTGGCACGCTCGACGGCGTCGAGGAAGCCCACCGGCTGGCCAGCGCCAGCCAACTGGCTCGGGCACTTCCTTTCCCGTCGGACAACCAATGGATTCTTGAGGAGGTTGCCACCTGGCTGGCGTTGGGGGCGCTGCCCGCGCTGCGCACGGCAGATTTCAGCCCGGCCGACGTTGCCCAAAATGGGGAGTTCACCGCCACCGACCCAGATACGGCCGGGTGGACGGTGTGCCACTACTATTCGGGCAACCAGGAACGCGTCACAGCCTGGCTGGAAGGCAGCCTCGCCAAGAGCCACTGACATCGATCATCGAATAACACGTGAGAACGATTCAAAGGGGAAAGTCATGGTTAGTAAGTCAACAGGCAAAAAAGCCCGTAGCGCTGGCGACGCGCACGGCGTGGGAAAGGGCAACGGACGGGCGGCCGCACCGCCGAAGGACACCGGCTTCCCCGACCGCATCTTCGCCATGGCGTCGCCGCAGTCCGTGGGCGGCGTCTCGATGTTCACTCCTGGATTGGTGCCGACTGTGGACACGCTCGGGCTGCACGTCTCATCTGATGAAGCCGTCCAGCGAGCCGTGGCAGCGCTCAGCGATGCGGGTTTCGAAGTCCTCCAAGCCACCAATCTGATGGTCAATTTCAGTGGCTCGCGCAAATTGTTTGACTCAGCGTTCGGGGCCCACCTTTACACCCAGGAGCGGCCCGTCCACAAGGCTGGCGGAGTCGAAGGCCTGGCTACCTTCATCGACAACGCCGACACTGACATCTCCGGTCTGATCGATCCGACGGGCACAGCCTTCGAAGGCGTGGTGGACGGCATCGCCATCGAGGAACCGTACTACCTTCACACCGCGGACTCGCTGCCGCCAACTGTCAACTATTTTCACCTGAATGTTCCGGACGATGTTTCGTTGGGGCTGAACGCCGAACACCCGCATCGCGCCGGGATTACCGGCAAGGGCGTCACGGTGGCGATGGTCGACACCGGATTTCAAACGCATCCGTTCTTCACCGAGCATGGCTACCTGGTGCAACCAACAACGCTGGGCCCGGGCACGGCTGACCCGACGGTGGACGAGAACGGGCACGGGACCGGCGAGTCGGCCAACATTTTCGCCACGGCGCCCGACGTCACCTTGCTCCCCGTCAAGACAGCGACAGCTACGGGCGCGCTCGTCAACGTCACCGCGGCCTTCAACGCTGCCGTGGCTCTGGGCCCTGACATCATTACCAACAGTTGGGGATCGGACCAGCAGAACGGCCCGTTAAGCGCAGCCAACCAGGCGCTGGCGGCGGCTGTCGCTGCCGCCGTCTCCGGCGGAATCACCGTGGTGTTTTCTGCCGGCAACGGCGGCTGGGGCTTCCCGGGGCAGCACCCGGACGTGATTTCCGTCGGCGGCGTCAACCGGGAACGCAACGGGGCACTGCGTGCCTCAAACTACACGAGCGGGTTCATGTCGAACATCTACCTCGGGCGGCGTGTACCCGACGTGTCGGGTCTTGTTGGCATGCTTCCTCGGGCGATGTACATCATGCTGCCCATCCCCGAAGGATGCGCCATCGACGTCGGAAACGGCGGTGGGACGCACCCCAACGGCGACCAGACGGCCACCAACGACGGGTGGGGCGCGTTCAGCGGCACCTCGGCTGCGGCGCCACAGATCGCAGGTGTGTGTGCCCTCATCCGGCAAGCGTGCGGCAGGCTGAATCCGGCGGACATTCGGGACATTCTGATGACGACGGCAAGGGACGTGACAGCCGGAACCAACCATCCGAACTTCGGCAACGTGGCCGTTGTGGGACCCGATACTGCCACCGGAAATGGCCTCGTTGACGCGCACCGGGCCGTGCTCATCGCCAAGTTGCGGTGCAGCATCATCAGGCCGGTCCGGCCGATCCGACCCGTCCAAGCCCCAGTGATCCCCTTCAGACCCCCGGTGGTCCCGCTGCTGCCCTTCAAGCCCCCGGTGGTCCCGTTCCGGCCACCGATCGTGCCGGTGGTCCCGTTCCGGCCACCGATTGTGCCCATCGGGCCGGTACCTCCGATCATCGGACACGACGACGATGGCTGGACCGCAGCGGACGGGATGCCCTTGACAGGGCAGGACATCGCGGAGATCGAGCGCTTCATCATCGAATCACCCGAGCCTCCGGAGCTCTGAACCATGGCAAAAAACGGGGAGCTGGTCGCGCTGGTGGTTCTGCAATCACCAGCCGGCCCGCCCCGAGACACCGAACTGACAGCCGCGACACTGGCTCGTCACCTGCCCGAGCCCGCTGCCATTGCAACCGTCCAAACAGTGCTGGCCACGGCCGGGTTCACTGTCCATCAGCCCGTGGGTATTTCCTTTTCCATAGAAGCTGGGGCCAGCGTTTTTCAACGGTACTTCGGTGTCACCCCTGTCCAGTCCGCCGATGGGGTGTGGTCGGCAGGCGATGGTGCCGAACTTCCGTTGGATGGACTGCCGGCCCATGCACGGGCACTGGTGCGCGCAGTGGTGTTCGAGCCGCCCGCTGAATTGATGGGCGGCGATGGGTGAACACGCAAGGGGTGGAGCCGGCCGCGGAACGTCTGGCCCTCGGTCCGCTAGCCCGGGGCGGGGGAGTCACCATTGTCGACGGCCTTCCCGGGGTGGGACGAACCGCCGAGCTGCTCGCCGAGGCCATGGGACTGTATCCCGGTGCGGACGATCAGCGAGTGCTCGACGGCGACGGGGCGAGAGGGCGTGGGGGAGCACCTCCGCGTCAGCTCTTCACCTCCGGCGGGGGTCCCGTGCAGGATGCCTTGTACGCCGCCTTGTGGCTGTCCGACTATTTGTCCACGCTGTGCGGTGCCCCGGTTTCGCCCACCGGCGGCCGGGGCAGCTACAGCTACTATGTGCGCCCCGGTGACTACCTGGGCCTGCACTTGGACATCGACGCCTGCGACGTAACGCTGATTACTGTGCTGCGCGATGATTCGCCGCCGGGTGATCCTGCCGGGGCCCTGCTGGTCCATCCCGGGTACCGGGGCGCGGACCTCAACATTGTGCGGGGGGACCCGCAGGGAGGTGTGGGCATGGTGAAGGCCGAACCGGGCCAAAGCATCGTGCTTTTGGGCGGGCTGGTGCCGCATGAAACTGTTCCGGTGGGGGAGAATGGCCCGCGCATCATCTCAGCCTTGTGTTTCCGATCCGGCTGACGGTGGCCTGCTTCAGGCCCCTCAAGGCGACGGGATTTGCTGGCCAACGTGATGTTGCGCTCACTTGCCCATGTCGATGCGAATCATCCCGGTATTGACAGGTATTGTTCTACGTAGCCAAGGCGCTCTTCTCAGAGTTAGCGGCGGTTAGGCCCGTACAGTATCTCGCCGATGCTGTGCGGGTCGCCTTAATAAGTTCTCCCACGGGAGTTCATATCGAGGGTGGTATCTGCACCTCTAGCTCAATTGGCAGAGCAATTGACTCTTAATCAATGGGTTTCGGGTTCAAGTCCCGAGGGGTGCACGACGATAACCGCTCCAACACCAGCAACCACTGGCGTTGGAGCGGTTTTTTGTTGCCCGGCGCAGGCACTTGGAAGAAGGGTTGGCGGCCAAAATGTGTGAATGGCCCGGGCGTGCTTCGGTGCGGTGACGCCACCCCAATAACGGTTTGATCTCATCGAACTCATCCAGTGCCGCCTGACTGTAGGGTGAGAATTGCTCAGCGGCGGACGCCGAACAAGTCGCCCTCAAGACCAACCCAGGGGATGATCGCGGGAACCATGAAAACTGCACCCGTTGTGACCCTGCGCGAGAGTCGTGGCCACGAAGATCTTGAAGAACTCGCCAATGTGTGGCGTGATTCCGTGGAGGCAACCCATCACTTCCTGCCCCTGGACGTGATTGATCGGCTGGAGCCGGTGGTCCGTGATGAGTATCTGCCACATCTCAGTGTGCAAGTGGCTGAAATCAACGGCTGCATTGTGGGGTTCATCGGCATGCAGGCACGGCAAATTGCCATGCTTTTCGTGGCCGACGAGGTACGCTCCATGGGAATTGGCAGCATGCTCATCGAGTGGGCCAAGGAGCGATTTTCCACCCTAACGTTGGATGTCAATGAACAGAATCCGCGGGCAGCGGTATTCTACATCCGGCGCGGTTTTAAGCCTCAGGGGCGGTCGGAAACAGACGCCCAGGGCTTGCCGTTCCCGCTCTTGCACATGAGGTGGTCCGTCGACGATCAGAAAGAACGCCCGCAGCCCTAAATCAGGGTCCCCAGCCAGTACCCCAGTGCGGCGGCACCCACGCTGAATACAAGGGTTCCCATGGCGTTGGCCAACGAGGCAAGATAACGCCTGTCTTGTAATAGCCGGAGCGTTTCATAACTGGCGGCGCTGAAAGTCGTGTAGCCGCCCAAAAATCCAGCACCCAGGATCAACGACCACACCGGCGCGACCAGGACCCCTGCCGCCAGCGCGGCCAGCAGCCCCAGAGCCAGAGAACCGGAAACGTTGATGATGAACGTTGCCCAAGGGAAAGCTGTTCGCAGCTTGTGCCCAATGAATCCATCCACCGCAAAGCGGGCCGCGGCGCCCACCCCGCCGGCAACAGCAATGGCCAGAAAAACCAGTGGCGTCATGGCCGCCCGCCGCCAGAACTCAACGGGCGTCCGTCAGCTGGTGAGCTGGCAAGGGTGCCCACTGCCGTCCCGGCCCAGGTGGCCAGGGCCCCGAACAAAACTGTGCCAAGAGCATAGGCGACGGCCCACAACAGCGCTCCGGAGCCGGCCAACACCACAACACCCAACGCCAACGTGCTGTACGTGGTGAAGCCGCCGCAAAAGCCTGTGCCGAGCAGCAACCGCAGCCGTCGGCCACGCGGTGCCCCGGCGGGCGTGGTAGCCATGACGGCATACAGCAGACCCAACAAGAACGCACCCACAATGTTCGCCAGCACAATTGCCCACGGCACGTGACCGGCGTCGGGCATCCCCAAGATCAGAGCCTCGCGTGCCCCAGCTCCGAACGTGCCCCCGAGCGCCACCCAGCCCAAGGATTGCGGGCGCAGGAACGGAACGCTCACGTGTGCTCCGGTGACCCGTGGTGGGTGGGTATCACCAGGACTGGTCGGTGTTGTTGGCGGGCGAGCTTGGCGGCGACCGAATGGCTGAAAACGTGCCGCAGCGGGGTGTGGGTGTCGCCGTGCGTGCCCACCACGATCAGGCTGGCGGCCAGGGTGCTGGCACAGCGGGCCAACGACTGCGCCGGGTCGCCCGCCAACAGCAGGGTCCGCCAGGACAGCTGCATCCCGGACAGCTGTGCCGCCAGGGCCGCCGCAAGCTGCGCGGGGAAGAGCTCATCGGCGTCGTCAGCAAAATCCGGGTCAACCGGGACTGAGACCACGCTGCCGTCCGCGGCCTCGCTGGCCGTATATCTGGCCGGGTTGGAGTAGGCGCACACGAGCTGATATCCCAACGCGGCGGCCAACTGGGCAGCCTCCGCCACCACTGCTGGCGACTGACCCGGGTACACCCCGGCCAGCACGCACTGGACCGACTGAATCATTTAGGCCTGCGGGGTTTCCGGGGGAGTGCTGGCTGCGGCGCCACTGTCCGAGCTGGCCGTGCCGGAGTGGTGGCGTCGGTTGGCGCGGGCGGCGGTTTTCGCGGCTTTTTCAGCCGCCCGCTCTTCCTCTTTGGCTGTGCGTGCTTGGGCCTGCTCGTTGTCGAGCACCAATTTCTGGTCAGCTTTAATCTGACGGATTTTCTTGCCGCGGCTCAACCAGATCCGGCCCAGGATGATCACAACGATGCCGCTGAGGACACCAATCACCATGAAGAGCTGACTCCAGGTGCCGAACCAGTTGGCGTCGTTGGACCAGATGGCCCGGGCATCGGCGGCCGTTCCCGTGGTGCCGTAGAGCACCGCCAGGGTGAGCAAATTCGGCACTGTGAGCAGTAGTCCCAGCGCCACCAGGCAGACTCTGACCAACATGTTCATCTTCTTGTGGTGCGCCTGCCACATGACCAGAACAGGGATGAAGGTGAACGTGAAACCGTAAAACATGCCCAGCGGAATGGTGTTGCCCAGTTGGCCGCCCACCTGGTCCTTGATGGAGTTTGCCCACAACAAGGGAACGGTGACTGAGGCGATGAGATAGGCAACCACCAACACGGCGGCTGCGACCAGGCCAAGAATGGTCAGGGACAACCACCGGGGCATCCGTGACTTGGCTGTCTTCTCGCCGAGGACGTTCCGGGGAGCCTGTGGGGCGCCGGCGGGAATCGGTGCTGCGGAATCCGTCATATCTAAATCATCGCAGAGTTGTTGCCACCTGCGGATGAAATACGAGCCATAATTGCTAGAAAGTACCTTCGACTTGTCAATAGTGCTGACACACTAAAGACTGGTTACGGTTTATGGAAAGAAAGTCTAGCTCCCGGACCGTGATCTCCTCGTTTTTTGATACTTCGCATTCTTCGCCCGGCAGCGATGAACCCTGAAAGGTGCGCACCATGAGCAACATTCCCGCAGACTTGTCCTACACAGCAGAGCACGAATGGGTGTCGGCACCCTCAGCGGACGGTGTTGTGCGCGTTGGCATCACCGATTTCGCCCAGGACGCGCTCGGCGACGTCGTCTACGTCCAGGTGCCCGACAGCGGCACCGACGTCAGCGCCGACACAGTGGTGGGTGAGGTCGAGTCCACCAAGAGCGTCAGTGACATCTATGCGCCGTTGAGCGGTGTTGTCAGCGCCCGCAACGAAGCCCTGGATACAGATCCGGCGCTCATCAACTCCGATCCCTACGGCACTGGCTGGTTGCTCGAGATTACCCTTTCCGACGCCGCCAGCTATGGCACTTTGCTCAGCGCGGCGCAGTACCAAGAAAAGGTAGGCTAGGAGGATAAGGATCGTTTGTCCGGCGCAACATGCACCGTAAATGGTGCAGGGGGACGCTGTTCAGGCCATTCCCAGCGGCGGCTCATACGTTAGTAGTATCTGGGGACTCAACTGAATCCTCACCATCATTTTCTGCAAGGAGGAGTACCAATGGTTGACAGGAGTAAAGACGCCGGGGTGACGAGTCAGGCGGACTCCCAGGACCAGCCTGGTGCCACGGACACCACCTCAATTGCGCTCCCCACTGTGCAGACGGCGCCGTCATCGGTTCCGGTGCTGGCAGCTGATGAGCAAAATGCTGTGAACTCGCTTCCCGCCGGTTCTGCGCTGCTCATTGCGCATGTGGGACCCAACGCAGGGGCCCGATTCCTGCTGGACAGTGCTGTCACCACGGCAGGCCGTCATCCCGACGCTGACATCTTTTTGGATGATGTGACGGTTTCGCGCCGGCACGTGAATTTCATGAAGTGCGACGGCGGATTTGAAGTTCGCGACGCGGGCAGCCTCAACGGCACCTACGTCAACGGCGACAGGGTTGACGCTGTCCGCCTGCGCACCGGCAATGAAGTCCAGATCGGCAAGTTCCGCTTGACGTACTACTTCAGCGCCAGCGAAACCGACTCCTAGGGGCGACGTGGGTAGTTTGAGCGCAGGTGCTGGACGCCGGTTGGTGGATGTGCAATCCACCAACCGGCGGTCTGGTGCTGCGGCCGTTTTCAATATTGGCGATGTTCTGGCGCTGCTGTGCACTGACTTTCCGTCGGTGACGGCATCGAAAATTCGTTTTTACGAGGAAAAGGGTTTGATCACCCCGCAGCGCACCCCCGCCGGGTACAGGCAGTTCCGTGAATCCGACGTCGAACGCCTGCGTTTTGTGTTGGGTCTCCAACGCGACCACTACCTGCCGTTGAAGGTTATCCGCGACTACCTCGATGACTTGGATGCGGGCCTGACACCACAAAACCTTCCGCCCGGTGTCTCGGTGACGCCGCGCATGGTTTCCGAGGACCTGGCGCGTGAGCTCAAGAGCAGATCGCGCCGGTTTAGTCCCGAGGAACTGCTCAAGGAGTCCGGTGCCAGCGAGCAGCTGTTCGAGACCATGCTCAGCTACGGGCTGCTGGAATCTCACCAGGGCACCTTTGATGACCACGCACTTAAAGTGGCCCAGGCGTGCACAGCATTGGCCGCCCACGGCTTGGAGCCTCGGCATTTGCGCCCGTTTCAGGCAGCAGCGGATAGGGAGTTTGGTTTGGTGGAGCGCGCTGTTGCGCCCTTATCCTCACGCAAGGACAGCACGTCTGCGCTTAGGGCGGCCGAAACTGCGCGCGAAATCGCCGAGCTGTGCTTGAGCCTGCACAGTGCCCTGGTGCATGCCCGCATCGCAGACATGGAGACGCCATGATTGAGGTCACCATTGTGGGGGTGCGGATCGAAATGCCCTCAAATCAGCCCCTAGTACTGCTGCGCGAACTGCTGGGTGAACGGCACATCCCGATCTGGATTGGTGCCGCCGAAGCCACGGCCATCGCGATGGCCGAACAGGGCGTGGTGCCGCCGCGGCCCCTGACCCATGACCTGTTGTGCGGTGTTGTCCTGGCCTTGGGCCACAGCATTGTCCGGGTCAATCTGACCAAGGTTGAGGACGGCGTCTTCTACGCCGAGCTGGTCTTTGACGACGGTACAACCGTCAGCTCACGGGCTTCTGACGCCATCGCCATCGCTCAACGGTCCCAATGCGCCATCTGGGCCGTGGAGAGCCTGATCGATGAAGCCGGTGTCGTCATTGGGGATCATGATGAGGACGGGACGGCATCGGTGGAGGTGGACGATGAAGCCAAGGAACGTGAGCTTCTTCAGTTTCGCGAATTCCTCAACGATGTTGAGCCCGAGGATTTCGGCCAATAATACCCGTGTTCTAGGGGGAACACTCGGCACCTCTAACCTTAAAGCTGAGGCTGAAACTTTCGACACGGAAAAATTGTTGTGCAAACGTCTTTGACCTTGCTCCCACAGCGTTCTAACGTCAAAGTATAGAGTTCCCCATTGCAAGCCGCGGCTGGTGCGGGCACACTGGAAGTTAGAGTCCTTAAGTCTCATTCCGGGTGCTTTGTGTTGTGCCGACGGCGGGCAACCCATCCATTCGGGGACTGTAAACAGGAGGATCAACGTGAGTCCCACGAGTGACGCCGGCGAGCTGACGGCAGCCGTTGTCCCCAGCCCTGCCACAAGGGCGGGTGCGCAGGGCTTGCTGTTCACCGAAGATCTGCCAGTTCTTGACGAGCATGCAGGCTACCGCGGCCCCACAGCATGCAAGGCTGCCGGGATCACCTACCGGCAGCTTGACTACTGGGCCCGTACCGGACTCGTTGAACCTGCCGTGCGTGGCGCCGCCGGTTCTGGGTCACAGCGCCTCTACGGTTTCCGCGACATCCTGGTACTCAAGGTAGTGAAGCGCCTGCTGGACACCGGCGTCTCCCTGCAACAGATTCGTACGGCGGTTGAACACCTGCGTGAGCGCGGCGTCGAAGACCTGGCCCAAATCACGTTGATGAGCGACGGCGCATCGGTGTATGAGTGCACCTCCGCCGATGAGGTCATTGACCTTGTCCAAGGCGGCCAGGGCGTGTTTGGCATTGCCGTGGGCCGTGTGTGGCGTGAGGTTGAAGGCAGTCTCGCAGCCCTCCCCAGCGAGCATGCGCCCGTGCAGGGCTACGCCGACGACGAGCTCAGCAAGCGCCGAGCCAGCCGCAAAATCTCCTAGCTTCTTTTCCAACTGACCCGCAGAAAACGCCGTAAAATCGCGGAAATCCGCGATTTTACGGCGTTTTCTGCGGGTCAGATTGGTTTGGGACGCCAGCCGCGGCTGTAGAGCGCATCACGGACTCTGCGGACTGCTGCCTTGGCATCGTCACGCATGTGCTCCTTGCCGATGCGCACCTCAATCCACCCGGCTTCGTGGAAGTCCTCTTGGCGCCGAATGTCGCGGCCGACTTGCCCGGACTCGCTGTGGGTGCCGCCGTCGTACTCCACGGCCACGCAATACTCGGGGAACTGGGCGTCAGGGGTGCGTGACTTTCCATGTGCCAGGGCCACCGGCTCATTGATCAGTGGCTCCGGCAGCCCCGCAGCCGCCAAGGCGATACGCAGTCTGGATTCCGGCGCCGAATCTGAGCCGACACGGGCCAACGCCAACGCCTGGCGGGCCTTCTGAATTCCGGGCGTGCCCTTGTGGCGTTCCACCATCTGCCGGAGTTCGGCCACAGTGGCGTAGGGTTCGCTGCGATCCTCGAATTCGGCACGGGGGATGCGGAGCAGATGGTCCGCGACAACCACCAGTTCCTCAATGGACATGCGCCGTGAGCAATCCAGCCAGGTGCGCACCCGGGAGGTGATCCACAGGCCCTCAATGCAGAGCACCTCGTCGTCGCGGAAGGTGGTGGTGTGACCATGGACGCCGGCGCGCCGAGGCTCGTCGTGAGGGGCTTGGCGGGAAATATGAATCTGGCTGTCATCACTGCCGGGCAGGAAACCGGGGAGCTCCCAGATGATGAACGCTGTGGCGTGTGATGCTGCTGAGTATCCTGTGACCTGCGTGTAGGGTGCGGTGAGCAGCGCTAGGGGCGAGTCCTGGACGGTGATGGACTTGATGCCCCGACTGAGTCTGATGACGGCGGCGTGTTTGAGCCTGCCCGGGCCAACACCATGAGCCTTGGCCAGTTGGACACTGAACGGCCCGGCGAGCAACTCTGGCGGAAAGCCTTCTGGATGGAACATGGTTCAAGCATCGCAATATTTCCCGGCCGCCGTTTAAGTTATCCACAGTTTCCGGCCCCGCCCCCAACTGAACCGCAGAAAACGCCGAAAATATGCGTTTTAGACGCGATTTTCGGCGTTTTCTGCGGGTCAGTTGGGGAGGATGGGAGTTAGCCGCGGTAGAGACGGCTTCTGGTGGCGCTTTGGTTCAGCACCGAGTCCAGCAGGCGGTCGAACAGTGCCGAGGCGTTCCTCGCCGAGTCGCCGGGCCACTGGTGGACCGGGTGGGCGGCGCCCTGAATCTGTTGCCAATTTGCCTGTTCAGGAATGGTGGGCGAGAGCAGCAGCTCACCAAACATTGTCTTCATCTCGCCCAAACGGTAGGCGTGTTCGTTGGAGCCTGTCCGGACCCGGTTGGCGACAATGCCTGCCGGAACCAGGGCCGGAGCAAATTCCGTGCGGAACAATTCAATGGCGCGCAAGGTGCGCTGCGTGCCTGCCACGGAGAATAGGCCCGGCTCGGCCACCAGGAGCACGCGACTGCTCGCTGTCCAGGCCATGCGGGTGAGGCCGTTGAGCGACGGTGGGCAGTCGATGAGCACCAGTTGGTACGGCGCCGTGCCATCACGGTCAGCGTTCGCCAGGACAGTGGCGAGGCGCCGGAGGTCGCGTTTGCCCAAATCGGGGCGGTCGTAGACGCCGCTGTACGCCGAGCCCATGGCGACGTCAAGCGTTGGTGTGGCCACGCCGTCGTGCTTATGCGCGGCAAGCCAACCACTGGGCACCACATTTGCGCCCAGATCTGCCTTGCGGGAGGTCTTGATGAGCTGGCCGATGTCCAATTGCCCGCGCGCCGCAACGCCCAGACCTGTGGTGGCGTCGGCATGCGGATCCAGGTCAATCACCAGGGTGGGGATGCCGGCCGCTAATGCCGCCGACGCCAAACCGAGCGTGACAGAAGTCTTGCCGACCCCGCCCTTGAGGCTGCTGATACTCACTACTTGCACGGATGAACCATTACCCTTTGCGTTGCTTACTCAAACTTGTGCTGCTGCGAATAGCCCTGACACATACAATAGCTGTGGAACGTTCGCGACTTGGAGAACCCATTGACAAACACCCCAGATATTTTGCCCGGGCGCCAGAACACAAACCACCTTGTGTCGGCCGTCTTTAGCGATCGACACATTGGGGTTACTGCGCAGCCCCACATTCATCATATGTTGACAGCCCTTGAATTTGGTTCTTTAGAGGAGCTTTCGGCCGCCGCGCTGCCAAAATCTATTTACACCACGGAGCCGATGAAGCTCCAGCCAGCCGTCTCCGAGGAGGCCATGCTCGCGGAATTGCGGGCCCTGGCGGGTAAAAACACGCTCAACACCTCCTTCCTTGGCCAGGGTTACTACGGCACGCACACGCCCGGTGTCATTGCGCGCAACGTGCTCGAAAGTCCCGCCTGGTACACGGCCTACACGCCCTACCAGCCTGAAATCTCCCAGGGGCGCCTTGAAGCGCTGCTGAATTTCCAAACAGTCGTGTCGGATTTGAGCGGCATGCTCACGGCCAACGCCTCCATGCTGGATGAGGGAACTGCGGCCGCCGAGGCTGTGGCCCTGATGCGCCGCAGCAACCGCACCGCCCCGGACGACGCCGTTTTGCTGGTTGACGCTGATATGTTCCCGCAAACGCTGGCCGTGGTGACCACGCGCGCCAAGGCCATGGGCCTGCCCCTGCTGGTTCACGATTTCGACGCCGAACTCCCTGCGGTTGAGTTCTTTGGCGTGCTCCTGCAATACCCGGGCGATTCGGGCCGGGTCCGCGAGATTGCACCCATCATTGCCGCCGCCAAGGCGCGCAAGGCCGTGGTGGCTGTTGCCGCCGATCTGCTGGCACTGACCTTGTTGGAATCCCCCGGAGCGCTCGGAGCCGATGTGGCTGTTGGTACCTCGCAGCGTTTCGGCGTCCCCATGGGCTTCGGCGGCCCGCACGCAGGCTACATGGCTGTGCGCAAGGGACTTGAGCGGTCCCTGCCCGGCCGTCTGGTGGGCGTGTCCAAGGATGCTGCCGGCAACCAGGCCTACCGTCTGGCCCTGCAGACCCGTGAGCAGCACATCCGCCGCGAAAAGGCCACCTCCAACATCTGTACAGCACAGGTTTTGTTGGCCGTCATGGCGGGCATGTACGCCGTTTACCACGGGCCGGCAGGGTTGCGAAAGATCGCCACCCGCGTCAACACCAGGGCGCAGGCCGTGGCCCAGCTGGCAACCGCATCCGGCCACACTGTTGTCCACGCCAACTTCTTTGACACGGTCAAGATCAAGATCGCCGCACCGAGCGGCCACGCGGCAGCTGAGCTGGTTGCCGCCGCCCACAGGGCCGGCTACCTGCTCCGCCAGCTTGACCACGACCACGTGCAGATCGCCGTGGATGAGACCACCACCGAGGCCGACATTGCGGCGTTGGCGGGCCTTTTCGGCACCACGGTGCCGGACCAGACTGCCGATGCGCCCGGCGTCGTCCTGCCAACACCCGCCCGGGCCACGGAGTACCTGGGCAACCAGGTGTTCCATGCGCACAACTCCGAGACGCAGATGCTGCGTTACCTGCGCAAGCTTTCCGACGCCGACTACGCGCTGGACCGGGGCATGATCCCGCTGGGCTCGTGCACCATGAAGCTCAACGCCACGGCCGAGATGGCGGCCGTCAGCTGGCCCGAGTTTTCCAATCTGCACCCGTTTGCCCCCGCCTCCGACACCGTCGGCATCGTAGAAATGGCCACGCAGCTGGAATCCTGGCTGGCCGAGATCACCGGTTATGACGCCGTCTCCGTGCAGCCCAACGCCGGCTCGCAGGGCGAGTTCGCCGGCCTCATGGCCATCCGCGCCTACCACGTGGAAAACGGCAACCCGGACCGTGACATTGTGCTGATCCCCACCTCGGCCCACGGCACCAACGCAGCGTCGGCCGTCATGGCCGGGTTGAAGGTTGTGCCCGTGGCCACCGACGGTTTCGGCAACATTGACATCGATGACCTCAAACGCCAGATCAGCATCCACGAGAACGATCTGGCGGCCATCATGGTCACCTACCCGTCAACCCATGGCGTGTTTGAGACGGAGATCAGCACCATCTGCGCCATGATTCACGACGCCGGAGGCCAGGTTTACGTTGACGGCGCTAACCTTAACGCTCTGGTTGGCCTCGCCCAGCCGGGCAAGTTTGGTGCCGACGTTTCCCACCTGAACCTGCACAAGACGTTCTGCATCCCGCACGGCGGTGGAGGTCCCGGCGTGGGGCCCGTTGCCGTGGGCGCACACCTGGCCAAGCACCTGCCGGCCCGTGAGTTGGGTGTTGACTCCTCGGTGGGTCTGGTATCCAGCGCACCGTACGGTTCGGCGTCGATCCTGCCCATCTCCTGGGCCTACATTCGCATGATGGGTCCGGACGGCTTGCGCCTGGCCACCCAGACGGCGATCCTGTCCGCGAACTATATTGCCCGCCGCCTGGGCGACCACTACCCGGTGCTGTACACGGGCGCCCACGATTTGGTGGCGCACGAGTGCATCCTGGACCTGCGCGGCATCACAGCAGATTCCGGTGTCACAGTTGACGATGTGGCCAAGCGACTGATCGACTACGGCTTCCACGCCCCGACCATGTCCTTCCCGGTGGCTGGCACGCTGATGGTGGAGCCCACCGAGTCCGAGGACTTGGGTGAGATTGACCGTTTCATCAACGCCATGATTTCCATCCGCAAGGAAATCGCCGCCGTCCAGGACGGGCTGTGGCCTGCTGCGGACAATCCGCTGGTCAACGCCCCGCATACTGCCCAAAGCATCACCCAGGAGTGGGAGCACCCCTACAGCCGCGAAGACGCCGTCTTCCCGGCGGGTGTGGATCCGCGGGCCAAGTATTGGCCCGTCGTGCGACGCGTTGACCAGGCGTTCGGTGACAGGAACCTGGTGTGTTCGTGCCCCTCGCTCGAGGAACTGGCGGAAGTCTTCTAGTCCCTGCCTCCTCCCAACTTTTGGGTCGCAAGCGACCCAAAAGTCGGGTCCCTCGGAGGCAGGGGCCCAACAGATCCGGCTAGGCCTCGGAGGCAGGGGCCCAACAGATCCGGTTAGGCCATAGGGGCGGGGGCACAACGTCCTGTGGCAGAATCGTTTGTTACGCTGCCAGCAGTGAACTGCGCCACACGATTTGGTGCGCAGCAGCTGGCGGGGTGACACTGGCACCACTTTGTGTCGCAACACAGCATGAGTTTTTTTCAAGGCGGTACGGTTTCGGAGCTCACAAGGCGCCGAACACCGTGCTCTCGAATGTGATCCGCGTACTTCAGTTCTTGACGTATGTGCCACCACACCATCGTTCACACAGGAGTGAGATGTTCTCGAAGATTCTGGTAGCCAATCGCGGCGAAATTGCCATCCGTGCCTTCCGGGCAAGCTACGAGCTTGGCGCCAAGACTGTTGCCGTCTTCCCCTACGAAGACAGGACGTCCATCCACCGCCAAAAGGCTGATGAGGCCTACCTGATCGGTGAAGAGGGCCACCCTGTCAGGGCCTACCTGGACGTGGCAGAGGTGATTCGCGTGGCCAGGGAAGCCGGTGCGGACGCCATCTACCCCGGCTACGGCTTCCTGTCGGAAAACCCGGAACTTGCCGCAGCGGCCAAAGAGGCCGGCATCACCTTCGTTGGCCCTCCGGCTGAAGTCCTGGAGCTGACGGGCAACAAGGTCCATGCCCTGAACGCGGCCCGCAAGGCTGGCATTCCGGTGCTCAAGTCCAGCGCCCCCAGTGACAATCTGGAAGAACTGCTGGCCTCGGCCCAGGAGATCGGCTTCCCCATCTTCGCCAAGGCTGTGGCAGGCGGTGGCGGGCGCGGCATGCGCCGGGTGGACAAGCCCGAAGACCTTGAGGAAGCTTTGAAGGCGGCCATGCGTGAGGCAGACTCCGCATTTGGCGATGCCACCATGTTCTTAGAACAAGCCGTGTTGCGTCCACGCCACATTGAGGTCCAGATCCTTGCCGACGGTGAAGGCAACGTCGTGCACCTCTTTGAGCGTGACTGTTCCCTGCAGCGCCGCCACCAAAAAGTCATTGAAATTGCGCCGGCACCGAACCTGGATGAAAACATCCGCAAGGCCCTGCACAGCGACGCCGTCAAGTTCGCCAAGGCCATGGGCTATGTCAACGCCGGCACGGTGGAGTTCCTGGTTGACACGGTGGGCGAGCGGGCCGGTCAGCACGTGTTCATTGAGATGAACCCGCGCATCCAGGTGGAGCACACAGTCACCGAGGAGATCACCGATGTGGACCTGGTCCAGGCCCAGTTGCGGATCGCTGCCGGGGAAACCCTGGCCGATCTTGGCCTGACGCAGGAGAACATCCATGTCAAGGGTGCCGCCCTGCAGTGCCGCATCACCACCGAGGACCCCGCCAACGGCTTCCGCCCCGACGTCGGCACCATCACCACCTACCGTTCTGCCGGTGGCGCCGGGATCAGGCTCGACGGCGGCACCATCTACGCAGGGGCCGAGATCAGCCCGCACTTTGACTCGATGCTGGTCAAGCTCACCTGCCGTGGCCGCGACTACCCGGCCGCCGTGGCCCGTGCCCGCCGGGCACTTGCCGAATTCCGTATCCGCGGCGTCTCCACCAACATCTCCTTCCTGCAGGCTGTGCTCGAGGACCCCGCGTTCAACGCCGGCGACGTGGCAACGTCCTTCATTGATGAGCGCCCCGAGCTGCTGAGCTCGCACGTGTCCTCGGACCGCGGCACCAAGCTGCTGACGTGGCTGGCGGACGTCACGGTCAACAAGCCGCACGGCGAGCTGGCGGTGCTGGAAGACCCGGCCCGCAAGCTGCCCGAGGTCGATGTGGCGTTGGCGCCCGCAGGTTCACGCCAACAGCTGGCTGAGCTGGGCCCGGAGGGGTTCGCCGCAGCCCTGCGCGCACAAACGGCTGTGGCCGTCACCGACACCACCTTCCGTGACGCGCACCAGTCCCTGCTGGCCACCCGGGTGCGCACCCGGGACTTGTTGGCGGCAGGACCGGCAGTGTCGGTGCTGACGCCCCAGCTGCTCTCCGTTGAGGCGTGGGGCGGCGCCACCTACGATGTTTCCCTGCGTTTCCTGGGTGAGGACCCGTGGCAGCGCCTGGCGAAACTGCGTCAGGCCCTGCCCAATGTATGTCTGCAAATGCTGCTGCGTGGCCGCAACACGGTCGGCTACACACCGTACCCGGCCGAGGTAACGGACGCCTTCGTGGCCGAAGCAGCCGCCAGCGGCATCGACATCTTCCGCATCTTCGACGCCCTCAACGACGGTGACCAGATGGAACCTGCCATCAAGGCAGTGCGTGCCACGGGGACAGCGGTTGCCGAAGTTGCCCTGTGCTACACGGGTGACCTGCTGGACCCGGCAGAGTCAATCTACACCCTTGACTACTACCTGGATTTGGCACAGCGCATCGTCGATGCCGGCGCGCACATCCTGGCCATCAAGGACATGGCAGGGGTGCTGCGCCCGGCCGCCGCCGCCAAGCTGGTCACGGCCCTGCGCGAACGCTTTGACTTGCCCGTCCACCTGCACACCCATGACACGGCGGGCGGCCAATTGGCGACGCTGATGGCAGCCATCGATGCAGGGGTCGACGCCGTTGACGTCGCCTCGGCGGCGCTGGCTGGCACCACCAGCCAGCCCTCAGCCTCGGCCCTCGTGGCAGCCCTCGCCCACACCGAACGCGACACAGGCATTGACCTGGCCGCGATCAGCTCGCTGGAACCCTACTGGGAGGCCGTGCGGCGCCTGTACGCACCGTTTGAATCGGGCCTGGCGGCACCCACGGGCCGTGTGTACCTGCACGAAATCCCCGGCGGCCAGCTCTCCAACCTGCGCCAGCAGGCCATCGCCCTGGGCCTGGGGGAGCGGTTCGAGGAAATCGAAGACATGTACACGGCAGCTGACAGGATCCTGGGGCACCTGGTCAAGGTCACGCCGTCGTCAAAGGTGGTGGGCGATTTGGCCCTGCACCTGGTGGGCATCAAGGCCGACCCGGCCGACTTCGAGGCGAACCCGCAAAACTACGACATCCCCGACTCCGTGATTGGATTCCTGGGCGGGGAACTCGGCACGCCTCCCGGCGGCTGGCCCGAACCGTTCCGCACCAAGGCTCTGCAGGGGCGCACAGTTGTTGAGCGCATGGGCACGCTCAGCGCGCAGGACAGCGCCGAGCTTGCCGGGGACAGCTCCACCCGCCGTGCAGCCTTGAACCGGCTGCTCTTTGCCGGCCCCACCAAGGAATTTGAGAGTGTCCGCAAGACGTACGGTGACGTCTCCGTGCTGGATACCCGAGACTACCTCTACGGCCTGCGCCGCGGCGTGGAACACGTCATGGCCTTGGGCAAGGGTGTGCGCCTGATTGCTGCGCTGGAGACCATCTCCGAGGCCGACGAAAAGGGCATGCGCACCGTCACGTGTAAGCTCAACGGTCAAAGCCGTCCGGTCTCTGTGCGCGATCGCAGCATTGAAAGCACCGTCAAGGCTGCCGAGAAGGCCGACGATTCGGTCGCCGGTCAGGTTGCTGCGCCGTTCGCCGGGGCTGTGAGCCTGAAGGTTGACGTGGGCGACGTGGTTGCCGCCGGCGCCACCATTGCCACCATCGAGGCCATGAAGATGGAAGCTTCCATCACGACGCCGGTGGGCGGCACCGTGTCCCGTCTGGCCGTCAACGGGATCGCCCAGGTCCAAGGCGGAGACTTGCTGGCAGTCATTTCATAAAACGGAACTGACCCGCAGAAAACGCCGAGAATTCGCGGTTTTACCGCGATTCTCGGCGTTTTCTGCGGGTCAGTTCGGGTGTGGCGGGTCAGTTCGGGTGTGGCTAGACCGGTTTCTTGCTCAGGTAGATCTCATCCACCACGGTTTCAAAGTCCTTGAGCACCTGGGCCCGCTTGACCTTCATGGACGGTGTGAGGTGCCCGGAGGTCTCGGTGAAGTCAGTGTCCACGATCCTGAACTGCTTGATGGCTTCAGCGGCAGAAACAGTGCTGTTGGCCCTGGAGACGGCGCCCTGCACGGCTGCAATAACAATGGGATCCTTGGCGGCCGCGGCGACGCTGATGCCAATGCTGAGGCCGTGAGCCTTGCCCCACTGCGGCAGCGCCTCCTCATCGATGGTGACGATAGCGGCGATGAACGGGCGCTGGTCGCCAATCACCACACACTGGGACACAATCGCATCTGCACGAATCTGGTCTTCCAGCAGCGCCGGAACCACGTTCTTGCCACCTGAGGTGACAATGATTTCCTTCTTGCGCCCCGTGATCGTCAAAAAACCCTCGTCATCGAGCTGGCCAATGTCTCCGGTCCTGAACCAGCCGTCAACAAAAGTTTCAGCGGTGAGGTCTTCGCGGCCAAAGTAGCCCTTCATGACGCACACGCCCTTGGTAAGGATCTCGCCGTCGTCAGCTATCTTCACGGCATTGCCGGGCAGGGGGGCACCCACTGTGCCGATCCTGATGTGCTCGGGCCGGTTCACGGTAATGGGGGCAGTGGTTTCGGTGAGCCCGTAGCCCTCCAGAATCTGCAGTCCGATGCCCTGGAAGAAGTGGCCGAGACGTTCGCCCAGCGGGCCACCGCCGGAGACGGCGTGGCGGACGTTGCCGCCCATGGCGTTGCGCAGCTTGACGTAGACAAGCTTGTCAAACACCAGGTGCTTGAGCTTGAGGCCCATGCCAACCTTGCCGGTCTGCGATGCTCGGGAGAACTCAATGGCTGTCTTGGTGGCTGCGGCAAAGATCTTGCCTTTGCCCTCGCTCTCGGCCTTGAGAGTTGCTGAGTTGTACACCTTTTCAAAGACACGCGGCACGGCCAAGATGAATGTTGGTTTGAAGCTCTGGAGATCCTCCAAAAGGTGCTTGATGTCGGGTGTGTGACCAACTTTGGCACCTCCAGCCACGGCCAGTACCGAGATGTAGCGGGCAAAAACGTGGGCCAACGGCAGGAACATGATGGTTTGCGAGCCCGGGGGCACCACCGTGGAGCCGAGCACGGCCAAGGCATTTTCGCTGAGCTCCACAAAGTTTGAGTGCATCAACATGCAACCCTTGGGGCGCCCGGTCGTGCCTGAGGTGTAGATGATGGTGGCCACATCGGCCAGACCGTTCGCTGTGCGGGCTGCTTCAAGGGTGTCATCGGCGACGTCCTTGCCGACCGTGCGCAGGGCATCCAGGCCATCACCTTCCAGCTGCCACACGTGGGCCAGGGCGCCCAGGCCCTCGTTGTGTGCTGCCTGGCGGATGATGTTCTCATGAGTGCCGGATTCGGCAAAGACGGCAACAGCTTCGGAATCGCCAAGGTTCCAGGCCACCTGGGACGGGGAGGAGGTTTCGTAGATCGGCACCGAGACGGCGCCAGCAAACCAGATGGCAAAGTCCACCAGGGACCATTCGTAGCGGGTGCGGGCCATGATGCCGACCCTGTCGCCAACGTTAATGCCTGAGGCAATCAAGCCCTTGGCAATGGCGCAGACGTCGGCATGGAACTCCTTGGCTGAGACGTCAACCCACACATGATCGTCATTGCGCCGGGAGAAAAGTGGCGGGTTGCTGGGCATCTTTGCCTGGCGGATCACGAAATCGGTGACGTTCATGGTGGGCGGGCTGATTACCTTGGCCGGAACAGAAAACTCTTGCACAATAGCTCCTTCGATATGTGGGCCTGCGTTAGTGTTGCTTCACTCTATCCGGCATGGCGGCCCGCTGCCGGAAAAAAATGTTACTCACCAGTAACATTATGTTGCGGGGCTCACACTTTCAATTCCAGTGAATGCGTTGGCGGTGTTGACTAGAATGGGCCAATGCAACTGCCACGCACCGACTCCGGGGTCCCGACGCTGAATATCGAGCCTTTTTCACCGTCGCCCGCCAGCCCCCGCGGCCACACCGGCCTGGCGCTGGGCATTGACATTGGGGGCACCAAAGTGGCCGCGGGGGTCGTGGACGGCAACGGCACCATCTTGGCGCAAGTACGCCGCGACACACCCGGCCGGGACGCCCGTGCCGTGGAAACTGTCATCGTGGAGCTGGTCAACGAACTCGACTCGAAATATAATGTGGAGTCCATCGGCATCGGTGCCGCCGGGTGGATGGACCTGGATGGGGCAACTGTGGTCTTCAGCCCGCACCTGGCGTGGCGCGAGGAGCCCCTGCGTGACACCCTCGAGGCGATGCTGAACAGGCCCGTCCTGGTGACCAACGACGCCGACGCCGCCGGGTGGGCTGAATGGCGCTTTGGTGCCGGCCGCGGCCAGGACAGGATAGTGATGTTGACGTTGGGAACCGGGATTGGGGGAGCCTTGGTCATGGACGGCCGGGTGGAACGGGGCAGTTTTGGCATGGCTGGCGAGTTTGGCCATCAAATCATCATGCCCGGTGGTCACCGCTGTGAATGCGGCAATCGCGGTTGTTGGGAACAGTACGCCTCAGGAAACGCGTTGGGCCGCGAGGGCCGGGAGCTCGCCAAAAAACACTCACCCATGGCCGCCGGGTTGTTGGGGGCTGTCAACGGACGCAGCAAGGACATCACGGGCACTGTTGTCACCGAGCTTGCCTTGCAAGGTGAGGCGACGGCCAAGGAACTTGTGGCCGAGGTGGGGGACTGGCTTGGCCTGGGCATCGCCAATTTGGCCGCGGCCTTGGATCCGGCGTTGTTCATCATTGGCGGAGGCCTCAGCACCGCCGGGGAGCTGCTCCTGGAGCCGACCCGCCGCGCCTTCGCCCGGAACCTCACTGGACGGGGCTTCAGGAAGGAAGCCCGCATCACCGTTGCGCATTTGGGTCCGTCGGCGGGCTTGATCGGCGCAGCCGACTTAGCTCGGGTCAGGGCGCAGGGTCACCCCGGCAGTGACTAGACGACGGCGCCGTCGCCGCTGTCATGATCGCGGTGGTTGGGTAGCCGGTACAGCAAGTAGCCGGTGCCGGCCAAAAACGCCGCTACCACGGCAATGACAAGCATAGTGGGGATCTGACGCCAAAAAATGGCTGCAATCACCAAGAAAATGGGCCCGCCGGCGGCGCCAATCCAGGACAACATGATGGCCGGTTCGGCATTGGCAAGGCTGGGTAGCTCTTCGGGCACGAAGTCCTCGTCGTCCGCGGCAACGTAGTCGCGGGGCCCCATGGGCGGCTCGGCGGACGCCGCCTGGCGCTGCCACACACCCAAGGGGTCAAAGTCTGTCACGCCCTTGGCGTCAGGCCCGCCCGACGGCGTGCCTGGCTCCTCGGGTGCGGATAAGAAGGAGTCCTCGGCTTCTTCCAGGCGGGCTACAAGATCGCGCCACACCTCATCGTCAGTGCCGCCGGGGTGCGGCGTGCCCGCGCCGGGGTCAGAGTGCATGAATGTTCCTCCGAAAGAAGTCAGCTGACTGGGAAAAGATCAAGGGTGCGTCGTTGTCCATGGTGGCTACATGGTAACTGTTTTCCAGCGGCACGAGCTGCAAAGGGGCGTTGGTGAGGTTCTCTTCCAGCACGGAAATGCTGGAGTCGGGCACCACATGATCCACGCTCGACCGGAACACGAGGGTTGGTGCCGTAACCTTCGGCAACAGCGAGACGGTGTCGGCAAAGAGTTGGGACAGTTCGTGCACGGCGGCAACAGGTGTGCGGGTGTAGGCCCCTTCGGTGATCCCGGGCAGTTTGATGTCGTCCCCGATGGCTGGCACGCTCTTGAGCAGCCATTTCAGCAGTCCGGAGTATTTGGCCCGCGGGTCACTGAACGTCAGGCCCGGGTTAACCACGGCCACCCCGGCCACCGGGTGCAGTGCCGCCACCCGCAGGGCCAGGGCCCCACCCATGGACATGCCCGCAACGAAAACGCTCTCGCACCGTGCCGCCAGCTCCAGGTAGGATGCCTCAAAATCCCTGTACCAGTGTTCCCACGGGGTTTTGGACAGCTCCTGCCAAGTGGTGCCGTGGCCGGCCAGCAGGGGCATGTTCACGGCGAATCCTTCGTTGGCCAAATGATCGCTCCACCCCTGCATGCTAAGCGTTGAGCCGGTGAAACCGTGGCAGACAGCCACACCAACACGGGCCAAGTCCCCGTGCCCTTCCGAACGGAACGATTGCGCCATGATGATGGCCCCTTTCCTGCCCGGTCTGGATCACCGGATGAATTGCTTTAATTGGCACGGCTGGGCTGTGCACGAATTTGTGCCGCTGTCACTAGACTACTGTTGGTACGTCCATAGCGGGGGTACCGCACTGAACTCGGTCTGTTTGCGACCGGGAGCGCCAGAGGAGGAACTCCGCAGTGATCTATTGGGTATTGAAGAAGATTTTTCTGGGCCCGGTCTTGAAGGTGCTGTTCCGTCCCTGGACTAAGGGCCTGGACAACCTGCCTGCCGAGGGTCCGGCAGTGCTGGCCAGCAACCACTTGTCGTTTTCCGACTCCATCTTCATGCCCTTAATGGTGCCGCGGCCTGTGGTGTTTCTGGCCAAGAGTGACTACTTCACCGGCAGGGGCATCAAGGGCCGGCTCACGGCCGCCTTCTTTAAGCTCACCAATCAGTTGCCCATGGACCGTTCGGGGGGCGCCGCTTCGGCGGGTTCCTTGGACACGGGTGTTCAGGTCCTCAAGGACGGCGGACTTCTGGGGATCTATCCCGAGGGAACACGCAGCCCCGATGGCAGGCTCTACCGCGGCAAAGTGGGCGTCGCCAAGCTGGTGCTGACGGCCAATGTGCCGGTCATTCCTGTGGCCATGATTGGCACCGACAAGGTCCAGCCCATTGGCCGGCGCATCCCCACCATTCGCCGCCTTGGCGTGATTTTTGGTGAGCCCATGGACTTTAGCCGGTACCAGGGCATGGCCGATGACAGGTTCGTTCAGCGATCCGTCACGGATGAGATCATGTATGAGCTGATGCGCCTCTCCGGCCAGGAGTACGTTGACTCCTACGCCACCACCGTGAAGGAAAAGCTGGCCGCCGAGAAGGCCGACAAGAGCGCCAAGGCAACCCCCGGCAAGGACGCCACCGCCGTCGGGGAAGCCGCCACCGGCGAGGCAAAGAACCCCGGCGACGCCGTGCGCTTGGAACCGAAGCCGACAGTCTTGCCCGGCACGGTGACTGTCATCGGTGCCAAAAAGAACGCCGCCCAGCCCCCGGCCGCTACCCCCGAAGACGGGCAAGAACCTAGCGAATAAGCGTCACGTCCCGGCTCCGACGGACAGCAGATACGCCGGGGGCCATCTCAGGACATGGACTGGTTTCTAGGGAGTCCCGCGGGGGGATAGGCTTAAGGGGTGACTGATCTAACTTTTACCTCGACACAAGCACCCGCTGGCGAAAATTCCGTCCCCGGTGCTGCCGTATATCCGGGCCTGGATGCTTGGCGCGAGCTGCCTATTGCCCAGCAACCGACGTGGTCCGAATCCCCGACGTTTGAGCCCACGGTAAAGGAACTCTCCGTTCTGCCGCCGCTGGTATTCGCCGGTGAAGTGGACGTTTTGCGTTCACGCTTGGCCCAGGCCGCCCAGGGTAAGGCGTTCCTGCTCCAGGGCGGCGACTGTGCCGAGACGTTCGAAGCCGCCACGGCGGATAAGATCAGCGCCCGTGTAAAGACCATTTTGCAGATGGCGGTCGTGTTGACCTACGGTGCCCAGCTGCCCGTCATCAAGATGGGCCGCATGGCCGGACAGTTCGCCAAGCCGCGCTCCTCCAATGACGAAACGCGCGACGGCGTGACGCTGCCGGCATACCGTGGCGACATCGTGAACGGTTACGACTTCACACCGGAGTCCCGGCACCACGATCCGGCCCGCATGCTCAAGGCCTACCACACCTCGGCTTCGACCTTGAATCTGATCCGTGCGTTCACGCAGGGCGGCTTCGCCGATCTGCGCAGCGTGCACGAGTGGAACAAGGGCTTCACCTCCAATCCGGCGCACAGCCGCTACGAGCGGCTCGCCAAGGACATCGACAACGCCATCAAGTTCATGGCGTCATGCGGTGCTGACTTTGAGGCGCTGAAGACTGTTGAATTCTTCGCCAGCCACGAGGCCTTGCTGCTTGACTACGAGCGTGCCCTGACCCGCATCGATTCGCGGACGGGACTGCCCTACGACACCTCGGCACACTTCCTGTGGATTGGTGAGCGCACCCGCGACCTGGACCAGGCCCACGTTGACTTCCTCTCCCGGGTCCGCAACCCGATCGGTGTAAAGCTTGGCCCCACCACCTCAGCCGATGACGCCTTGCGTCTCATTGAAAAGCTTGACCCGAACCGCGAACCCGGACGCCTGACGTTCATCACGCGCATGGGTGCCACCAATATTCGCGAGAAGTTGCCGAATCTGGTGGAGAAGGTCACGGCCTCCGGTGCGCAGGTGCTGTGGGTCACCGACCCCATGCACGGCAACACCGTCACCTCGCCCAACGGCTACAAGACGCGCAACTTCGACGACGTCATCGATGAAGTTCGGGGCTTCTTCGAAGTTCACCAGGCGCAGGGCACCTTCCCGGGCGGCCTGCACGTGGAGATGACAGGCGACGACGTGGCGGAGTGCCTCGGCGGCGCCGACCCCGTAGACCAGGAAGCGTTCCTGACGGGCTACGAGTCCGTGTGCGACCCGCGCCTGAACCACAAGCAGTCACTGGAAATGGCGTTCCTGGTCGCCGAGGCGCTGGGCAAGTCTAAGTAACACCCGCTGGAAATGAACGCTGCCCCGCACTTTGCAAAAAGTGCCGGGCAGCGTTTCTTTATTTGAGGTTATGCGCTGGACTCGGACGGGGCCTTACCCATCGCCGCCACTGCCGCGGAGTTAGATGACTTGGAGCACGATGGTGGAGCCTTCCGGGGCTTCGCCGCCGTCGGGCGTCTGGAAACGCACAGTGCCAAAGAATCCACCCAGCAGCTTCTGAACATCAACCTTGAAACCAAGATCCTCAAGAGTCTTGGTGGCGGCGTCAACCTGCTTGCCCACAAGGCTGGGCACCGGGATCATCCGCGGCCCCTTGGACAGCGTCAGGGTGACGGCGCCGCCGGCGGTAAGATTGCCCGACGCCGGGGTTTGGGAGATCACCGAACCGCTGGGAACGGTGGCGCTGTTGGCGCGCTCGGGCACGATCGCCGGCACCAGGCCCACAGCCTTCAGCGCCGCCACCGCGTCGGCCTCTGTTTTGCCTGCCACGGCAGGGACGGGGATGGGCTTGGGTCCCTTGGACGCGACAAGGTTCACCTTGGTGTTGGCCCGGAATTCTTTCCCAGCGGCCGGGTCTTGACGCAGGACGACGCCGGCTGGCACCTTCTCATCGAACGTCTCCGTGACGGTGCCCACGGCCAGGCTGGCGTCGGTGAGGAGTTTTTTGGCCTCGGCCAGGGGCTGGCCCGTCACGGTGGGGATCTCGTACAGGACAGGTCCTGCCGAGACTTGTAGGGTCACTGATTGAAACTTGCGAATCGATTCCCCGGCGCCGGGGTCGGTGGCCACCACGAATCCGGCAGCAACCTTCTCGTCGAAGACGTTCGCGGTTGGCAGCAGTTCGAACCCTTGCGCGTTCAGGAGTTCCTGGGCCTGGGGCACCGTCTTGTTGTGAACGTCAGGGACTGTTGACAGGGCCCCCGGGCCCAGGGCCAGGAACCAGCCAGCAACTGCAACAATGAAGAACAGCGCCACCACCAGCAGGCCCCACAACAGGGCCCTGCGCCGGGGGTTCTTCGGGCCAAGAACTCTTTGCGGCGTGGCCGCAGCCTTGGCGCGGGCCTTGGCTTCGGCGCTGGCTTGGCGCTTGGACAGGGCGGGCGCGGAGCTGCCGTCACCTGCCTGAGCGTAGGAGCGGGCGCCGATGTGCTCGGCACTGGTGTTTCCGACGTCGTCCGCGTATGTGCCGGGATCCTCGGCATACAGCATCGAAGATGGCGGCAGAACCGAGGTGGGGAAGCTGGGGGAGGCGATCACGCTGGTGTGATCGCTGGGCAGGGCTGTTGTCGCCTGGGAAATAACCTCGGTGTTGGCGTTGGTGCCAAGAACGGGGCGTTGAGCGGCGGTTGTGCCGCCGAAGTCCAGCTCGGCCGGGGAAAGCGTCTGGCGGATGTGGCGCAGATCCTCCAGTAGTGCGGCGCCGTCGGCGGGCCTATGGTCGGGATCCTTCTCCGTCATGTAGCGCACCAGTTCGTCCATGACGGGAGGGAGACCGGGCACGGCAAGGGAAGGTGCCGGGACGTCGTCCTGAATGTGCGCCATGACCACGGCAACCGGCATGGTGCCGCGGAAGGGCTGAACACCTGTGAGCAGTTCGTACAGCATGATGCCGGCGGAGTAAATATCGCTGCGGGCATCGCCGTTGTCGCCTTGGGCAAGTTCGGGGGCAATGTAGCCCACGGTACCCAGCAGGGTGCCCGTGTTGGTGTTGGTGGTGACAGCACGGGACAAGCCGAAGTCACCGATCTTGACCCAGCCCTGCCGTGAAATCAGCACGTTTTCGGGTTTCACATCACGGTGCACCAGGCTGGCGTTATGCGCCGCGGCCAGGCCCTCAACGATCGGGTCCAGCAAGTCCAGGGCCTGCCGTGGACTCAGGGCGCCGCGTTGATTGATAACATCACGCAGCGTGTGGCCGTCGATGAATTCAAAGACCAGGTAGGCGTGCTGCGGGCCCACACCATGGTCATGGATTTGCACCACATGGGGGTGCGAGAGGCTTGCGGCGCTTTGGGCTTCCCGTTGCAGCCGGGCAATGAAGGCGGCGTCGGTGGCCAGATGCGGGTGCAGGATCTTCAGGGCAATATTTCTATGAAGGCGCAGGTCCTTGGCCAGATACACCGTGGACATGCCGCCATGGGCCACCTTGGACAAAACCAGGTAGCGTTCATCAACGGTGGACCCGATCAGGGGGTCAGCTGCGGGATCTTGCACTCTTACAGCTTATGAGTTGAAACGAAAAGGGACCGCAAGCAACACAGTGCCGGGGGTCCCTTTTCGTTGAGAGCGTACTTTAGCGGGCTAAAATACCCGGTGAAAACACCTTTAGCGGAAAAGCTCGCGGTTGGCCTTGATCCCGGCCACGTAATTGACGGTGTCGTCAAACAAGCCGTGCACACTCACCGAATACTGGCCCTGGTAGTAACCGGCAATGGCCAGATCCTCAGTGTCGGCACCCTTTTGAAGTGCACGAATAATGGCGATGCCTGCTGTGACATTGTCCTGCGGGTCCAGCAGGTTCAGCTTCCGTCCGACCAATCCTGCAGCCCATTCCCCGGCATCGGGGATGACCTGCATGGTGCCAATGGCGTTGGCGGGGGAGACTGACTGGTGGTTGAATCCGGATTCCTGCTGCGCGAACGCCATAGCCAGGGCCGGATCGACGCCCATGCTCGCTGCCGTGCTGGCCACCAGTTCCTTCATCTGCGCCTGGTTCGGTGCCGGCGCCGCCAAGAGGGCTGCCTTATTCTTGTTGGCGTCACTGACAACAGCATCGGGGTAGACGTAGTGCAGGAACGTGCTGGGCACCTCCTGATCCGGTGTCAGGGTAGCCGGTGCTGCCGCTGACGGGGCCAAGGCCACCATGTCGCTGGCGGCGCTGGCAATTCCGGGGATCACCAAGGTTTTTCCCGCGTAAATGGGTGTCTTGAGATCCATGCTGTTGGCGGAGGCCAATGCCGAAAGGCTCACGTTTTGGCTGGCGGCAATGGCTGAGAGCGTGTCGCCGGCCTTGATGACATATTTCTTGCCGGTGGCGGCCTTGGCCGTCTTGACCGTGGTGCTCGACGGCGCAGCCGCCGCTGCCTGGCCACCGACCTTGATCTTTTGGCCCGGATGGATGACAGAACTGCCATTGAGCCCGTTCAAGGAAAAGACTGTTGCCAGGCTGACGTTGTGCTGGGCGGCAACTCCGCTGAGGGTATCGCCGCTGCGGACCGTGTAGCTCGCGGCCGCGGTCGCCGTTGTGGAGCTTGGGGCCGACGCTGCCGTCCCTGCCGTGGGGCCGGAAATGGTCAAGACCTTGCCGGGGTGAATGACCGTGGTGGCGGAGATCTTGTTGCGAGTCAGTACGGACTCTGTGGAGACCCCGTACCGGGTAGCAATTGCCGAGACCGTGTCGCCCGCGGCAACCGTGTGCTTGATGGCCGTGGGGCTCTGTGCAGTAATGGGCGCCTTGGCCGTGACGCCGCGGGGCACTGACGTTGCCACGACAGCTGCCGAGATGCTGGTGCCGGTGGCCGTGCGTGCCTGGATTGCGGCCAGGACACTCTTGCCGTCGATGGCACCGTGAGGTGCCGATTGGGTCTTGACCGGGGCCGCCGTTGCGGGCGCGGCCATGGCTAGGGAGGACAGCATAACCACCGGAATTGCGGCTGTGGCTACTGCTGCGAGCTGCTTGCTGGCGGTGGTCGAAGCACGTGGGGGTGTCATGGATGCAGACCTCAAGGTTTCCGTTACGGATGATGCTATTGGTAACAATGTTACTGATGTGACTCAAATTGAACTTACACTAATCCCTCAGCCGCTCGGGGATATTTGTGGAATCAGGCACAATTTCTATGTTGTTTTATACCGTGCGTGCTGATCTGTGGGAACCTTTGATAGTGAGTAAAGTTGAAACAGTAGTCAGCGAATGGTTGCCCCTGCCCGATGTCGCCGAGAAACTTGATATCTCGGTCACCAAAGTCCACGCCATGGTCAAGGATGGTTCCTTGTTGGCGGCACGTGTAGGTGAACGCTCCATTCGAGCCGTTCCTGCCGAATTCTTTGCCGATGACCACATCTTGGAAAGCCTGCGCGGGACCATCTCGGTGCTCCACGATGCTGGCTTTAAAGATGACGAAGCCATTGTGTGGCTCTTCACCTTCGATGAGTCGCTGCCGGGCCGTCCCATTGACGCCCTGCACGCCGGCCGCAAGACTGAAATTCGCCGTCGCGCCTCAGCCCTGGGCTGGTAATACAACAACGGCTGGTCGGCTCAGACCAGTTTGGCCCCAGCTCCGGGAAGCTCCAATGGTGTGGGCCCCCAGCCGCTGGACCTTGACGAGTTGAGTGTGGGCCCCCAGCTCCGAGGGACCCAACTTTTATCGCGCCCAGCGCGGTAAACGTTGGGAGGAGCTGGGGACTAGGACGTCCGCGAAACAGCTCCCTTGCCCAAGGCCGATAGTGCCGCGGCCACGAACGGCTCAATAGCCAAGGTGTCCAAGGCGGCAAAGGCTGTTTCACTTAAGTCAGCAATCATGGCCTCGGTGCTGGCCAGCGCCCCCGACTCCATCATGACGGCGCGCAGCCGAGCCACGTCCCCCTCGGTCAGGTCCTGTCGGCCAAGGTTCTTGTCGACAAAATCCTTGTCGGCATCAGCTGCCGCATCAATGGTCAAACCCACCAGGACTGTGCGTTTGCCTTCGCGTAAGTCGTCGCCGGCGGGCTTTCCTGTTTGCGCCGGGTCACCAAACACACCCAGAACGTCGTCGCGCAATTGGAAGGCCTCGCCCAGTGGCAGGGCAAAGGCGCTATAGCCGGCCAGCAAGGACTCATCCGCGCCGGCCAGTGCGCCGCCCAACACCAAGGGGTGCTCGGAGGAGTACTTGGCGCTCTTGTAGCGAATAATGGCCGACGCCCTGGCAACAGCTGTGTTGTGCGGCTTCGACGGACCCGCCACTTCTTCCAAAATATCCAGATACTGCCCGGCCATGACCTCCGTGCGCATCATGTTAAAGACAGCACGGGCGTGGGAGTTTGTGCCTTGATCCACGCGGGCAAACATCTCCTCGCTTAAGGACAAGCACAGATCGCCGGTCAGAATGGCTGCCGCGTGGCCGAACCGTTCAGCGTCCAGCGCCCAGCCCTTGTCGGCGTGCAGGGTGCTGAACTGTTGATGCACGCTGGGCCCGCCCCGGCGGGTATCTGAACGGTCAATGATGTCATCATGAATCAAGGCGGCCGCTTGGAAGAGTTCCAGGGCCGCACCGGCTGCAATGATCGTCTGGGAATCGGCGGCGCCGCCGGCACCGCGCCAGCCCCAATAGCACAGCAAGGCCCGCATCCGTTTGCCACCAGTGACAAGTGTCTTGATGGAATCGATCAGGACCAGTGTGGCCGGAGAAATTCCGGCCAGGAGGTGGTGCTTCTCGCTGAGGAAGCTGGTCAGTTGCTCAGCAACGCCAGCAATGTAAGCCTCGTGTTCACCAGCAATGGTGGCGCCAGTCTGCTCGGGCGTTGCGTTCATGCTTTCAAGATTCCTTGCTGTGGGAGTTGCTGACCGGGCCAAAAGAGGTGCTGCGCGAGGGAAGGCAGGCTTCTCGCCGGCGTGTTGGTGCGCCGTTAACGTGCGTGAAACTATTTCAGCGAAGCTGGCAACAAGGTTGCGCCCACTGTGAAGGTGGCCGTGGCGGCCGTCTGAACCACGGATACGGTAATGATTTCCTGGCCCTCCGCCCGGATGAACGTCTTCAGCGGAACACCGTCGACGGCGTCACCGGGCTGAGCTTTGAAGCCCTTGTCGGTAAACACCTTGGCGTAGTAGCTCAGAACGTCTGCGGCAGGGGCCGTCACGGTGGCCGTCAAAGCGGCAATGGAAACGGGTGTTGAAAGCTGCAGACTTGACGACTGAATCTGTGCGCCCTTCATGAGCGGAACCACTGTTTTGGGGAAGCCCTCAACGAGTTCCCTCACGGCTGTCTTTGCCGTGGCTGACGCCGTCGCCGATGCAGCAGCCGAGGCAGATGCTGTGGCGGTTGAGGGTGTCGCGGCCGGGCTGCCTGAGCCGGCCGTTTTCGACGATGCAGGTGTTGGTGAATCGGTCGGAGCGGAGCAAGCCGCCAGGAGGACCACGGCGGAACTTGCCGCAACGCCGAACAGGCGCCTGCGCGCGAGTGACAGGGTGGGCCCGGGGCGAGATGTGGAGTTTGTCATGATTTCTTCCTTAGCGGCCGGTGCGGGTGCGTTGGCACCATGCCCAGTTTACCCACTATGCGCAACCGGGCCCCAGCACCTGTTGTGCACTTCACTTGTGCGGTGGGCGCGGGGCCGCCCCGTCACTAGACTTGAGGGGTGAACCAGCAACTGCAGCAGGACAAGCTTCCCGAGCAAGCGGGCTGCACCATCATGCATGTTGACATGGACGCGTTCTTTGTCACGGTGGAGTTGCGCGAGCGCCCGGAGTTGCTCGGCAAAATGGTCATTGTTGGCCATCCGCAGGGCCGTTCCGTGGTGCTCTCAGCCTCCTATGAGGCCCGGGCCGTGGGGGTTCGCAGTGCCATGCCCATGGTGACGGCGCTGAGAATCTGCCCCACCGCCGTCGTGATTGAACCCCGGCACGAGCTTTACTATCAAGTCTCCGCACAGGTGATGGAGCTGTTCAACTCCATCACCGACACTGTTGAACAGTTGAGTGTTGATGAGGCGTTCTTGGACATCCGCGGCTCGTTGCGGCGATTGGGGACGCCCCTGGAAATTGGGGCCCTGATCCGCTCACGTATTGCTGCCGAAATCGGGATTACCGCTTCCGTGGGAATTGCGGCCAGCAAGTTTGTGGCGAAGGTGGCGACAACACGGTGCAAACCCAACGGCATGTTGCTGATTGAAAAGGAAGGCACTGTGGCCTACCTGCACACCTTGCCGGTGGAGGCCCTGTGGGGGGTGGGGGCAAAAACTCGCGAGACCCTGGCCCGTTTGGGCATCTTCACGGTGGCTGACGTTGCGGCGACTCCCGTGGCCGCACTGCAAAAAGCGTTGGGCAGTGCGGGGCCCGCCCTACACGCCTTGTCATGGGGGATTGATCCACGCCCCGTCTCGGGCGTGCGCGCAGAAAAAAGTATCGGGGCCGAGGAGACGTTCGCGCAGGACACCTTCGACGACGACGTCCTCACCCGCGAACTCCTGCGGCTCTCACACCGTGTGGCTGCTCGGCTGCGTGTTGCCCATCTCAGCGGCCGCACGCTGGCCCTGAAAATCAAATACACGGACTTTTCAACCATCACCCGATCGAAAACCCTGGGTGCCGGTACCGACAGCGCCGCCCAGATTTACGCCGGGGCTGTGGTGCTGCTCCAGGCGCTGGGTGCTAGGCCGCAAAGCGTGCGGCTGATAGGGGTGCGCATGGACCAGCTGGAGTCCGTGGACTCCGCGCCACTGCAATTCTCACTTGACCCCCGTGAGGACAATAGCCGCAGCACTGAGGTGGTGGGTGATGCCATCGCTGCACGCTTTGGCAGCGCAAAAATTGTGCCGGCCCGGCTGCTGAAACCACGGGATCTCCAGTAGCGAAAACGCCTGTGCGCGGGTCTTCCGCGGTGGCAAAGCGGAGCCATCAAGCCCAGCCCACGCATCGGCGTCGCTCCGTTGTCAACACCTTCGGTGTTGCGGGTTTCAGATCGAGAAAATCAAGCCTATTGTTAGTACAAGGAGTTAACTCTTGGATGACTTAACAACTCATGGATGATCTGGGTAGATTAGGGACATATTGGACCTGAACACCGGGGAACCGATGGCGTTGGGAAGACGTTAACGAGTACAGACGCCCACGGCCCTGACCTGAAGGAGGTCGTCATGCCCCTCTCTGAGCACGAGCAGAGACTGTTGGACCAGCTTGAGCAACAGTTGCATGCTGAAGATCCCAAGTTTGCCAGCGTCTTGTCCACAGCACCCACCAGAGCAATGTCCACCCGGAATATTGTCATGGGTGTGCTGGTGGTGATTGTCGGTTTGATGATCTTGTTAGGCGGTGTAGCCACCCAGCTCATTGTCGTGGGAATTCTAGGATTCCTGGTCATGGGTGCTGGTGTTTATTTGGCTCTCTCCAAAGCTAAGTTTGGGGCAGAACCGGAAAACGCTGGCAGGTCAGGCAGTAAAACCGGCGCCAAGCAAAAGAGCGGCTTCATGAACACGCTCGAAGAGAAGTGGGACGAACGCCGCCGCGACCAGTAGGCCAGGTATGGGCCGGGCGCTGGCAGTGCTGCTTGGCGCTCGTCACGGCACCCATTCTTGGTTCCGTCGAGGGTGGCGTGTGCTGCCGGAGCGAGCACTGAGCCGGCACCACGGCAAGCCACAGGGATTTAGCTAGTCACAGGAGGGCCCCACTGTGGGCCTTTTTTGTGTTTACGCACCAGGTGACAACCTGCCGCCCCACACGTAGTGCGGCCCGCGGACTTCGGGCCTTGCCCCGGCACTTTCGCCCCCACCAGATGCCGGCAGCGTCCTCCACTTTCCCCCCTGCAGCATGAAAGGGCGCCCACATTGGCCCCCGGGGAGGTAAAAACGCGGCAAAATTCCTCTTCCCGGCGTCATTATTGGATTTTTCCCTCCACTGTGTTGACGTGGAGCACTTCCGTGTAAAGACGCGAATTCTTAGGAATATTTCTGGGGAACACGGGGTCGGAAGGAATTGACGGTGGAGGATTGTGGAGTAATGTGGAGCTCGTAGGAGGGGAATGGGGCCAGCTTGGCTCTCAAGTCTCGACAATGAAGGTGGTGATGGGTTGTTTCTTGGAACACACTCACCGCGCCTTGACGAGAAAGGCAGGATCATCCTTCCCGCCAAGTTCCGGGAGGAACTGTCCAGCGGACTTGTCCTGACCAAAGGGCAGGAGAACTGCATCTACGTCTTCAGTGCGCGGGAATTTGAAAAAGTTCTGGCGCAAATGCAGGACGCTCCGTTATCAAACATGGCGGCCCGTGACTACATTCGAATCTTTCTCTCCGGCGCCTCCGATGAGGTGCCTGACAAGCAGGGGCGTGTGACCATTCCGGCGACATTGCGCTCCTACGCAGGTCTGGAGAAGGAGTTGGTGGTCATTGGTGCCGGTAGCCGGGCTGAGATCTGGGATGCCACAGCTTGGCGCGAGTATTTGGCAGCCAAGGAGAGTGCGTTCTCGGCCACTGACGAAGTGGCAATCCCCGGAATTAGCTAGAGCACAAAGTTTCATCGGTAGTAAGTGTTGCTGTGATTCAAAGGACGTTTGTTTCCGCAGCGTAGGTGGTGGTCTTGAATGAGATCTCCAGCCGCCCAGCACAGTTCGACCTGACTCACCTTCCCCGGTGTCAGGCAGGGCGAGGCATGGCGCGGAGGGGGATCTGGTTTAAGAACGCACCACGTGATGAAACGAGGGTGTTGACAGATTCCAGCCGGCACGATCAGCAGTACCAGAACAGTTTATTTGTCATATTTGCATTGCCACTGGGGGAACTGGCTTCCCCTTCCGGTTTTGACCGAAGAGAAACGGAGTCGTGATGACGTCGGAAAACCCCACGCCACCAACGTCCGAACGCCACACTCCCGTTTTGAAAGATCGCTGTATCAATCTCTTGGCTCCGGCCTTCGAGGTTGCCCGGGCAGCCGGGCGCACCCCCATAGTCATTGACGCAACATTGGGTATGGGTGGTCACAGCGAAGCCATGCTGCAGCGATATCCTGATCTGCACCTGATAGGCATTGACAGGGACACCGAGGCGCTGAGTTTGGCGGGGGAGCGGTTGGCCCCCTTCCAGGACCGCACAGATCTGGTGCACGCCGTCTATGACGAGATCGCTTCCGTGCTAGATGATTTGGGTATACCCAGCATTGACGGCATCCTCATGGACCTGGGGGTCTCTTCCCTGCAGCTGGATGAGCGGGAGCGCGGCTTTGCCTATTCCTTCGATGCACCCCTTGACATGCGCATGGACACCAGCCGGGGCCCAACAGCCGCCGACGTCGTCAACCAGTACTCCGAGGAGGACCTGGTCCGCATTATCCGCAAATGGGGCGAGGAAAAGTTTGCTGGCCGCATCGCCAACCATATTGTGGCGGCGCGAAACGTTGCACCGTTGACCCGAACAGGGGAGTTGGTGGACATCATCCGAAACGTTGTCCCCTCCGGTGCCGCCAAAACCGGCGGTCACCCCGCCAAACGGACGTTCCAGGCCCTGCGCATTGAGGTCAACGAGGAACTCAGCGTGCTTGAAACAGCCATCCCGGCGGCCGTTGACGCGCTGGCCCTCCACGGCCGGGCGGTGGTGATGTCGTACCACTCCTTGGAAGACAAGATCGTGAAGTCTGTTTTTGCTGCAGGCTCAACGTCCTCGGCTCCGGCAGGGTTCCCGGTGGAGCTCGAGGAACACAAGGCAACACTGAAGCGCCTGACCAAGGGGACAGAAATCCCCACAGCCGAAGAAATCGCAGAGAATCCCAGAGCCGCATCGGCGCGGTTGCGGGCCGTGGAAAAGATCAGAGTCAGGAGCGTGACATGAGCCGGAGAGCATTGCGGACCATCACCGTGACCGAGGGTAATACAGCCCTTGCACTGAAACCGCAGCACGATGACACTGAGATGCTCCTTCCCGAGCCTAAAATTAAGAAAGCGCGTACACCGCTCTCCTTGGTTGTTGCCGCGCCACGGCGCAGCCGCTCCTCCGTGGTGGTCATCTTCTTTCTGGTCATTCTTGCCGCAACAGCCGTGGTCCTTGGTACGAGCATTTCCGTGAGCAAGGGCCAGTATGAGCTGGTGGGCTTGAAAAACCAGCAATCCGATCTGCACAAGGCCAACCAGACGCTTGAGCAGGAGATTGCTGCCCGCCAAGCGCCGCAAAATCTTGTCTCCGAGGCAGCATCCCTTGGCATGGTGCCGGCAGGGACCACCGGTCAGATCGATGTGCGCAGCAAAACTGTCAGCGGTTCCCCGCTGCCTGCCGCGGCAGATACCAAGGGACTCGCCAGCATTCCGCCGGCGTTGATTGACACGCCCATCGCTGTGGCGCCGGCGCCTGTGTTGAGTCCTGCCGCCGCAGAGTCAGCGGAAAAGAACCCGAAACCTACCCCCAAGGCAACCCCGCAACCTGGCGCACCAGTGACACCTGACCTCACCGGCGGCACCATCCCGGCCCCCGCCCAAAAGGACAGTTAGCCAAAACGTAAGGGTCTGGCAGCTTTTGACTGCCCCAACGCTTGAGTGCAAGGAAGAGTAGCTGTGGCACAAAACTCCAACCAAAGTGCGCCCAGCGCACAAGCCCTCCAACTGAATCGAGTTGGACGCGGCCGGATGCGCCTTGGCTTCATCATCATGATGGTGGTTTTGCTGGTCATTGCCGGGCGACTGGTCATGGTGCAAGGTCTTGACACGGGCAATATGGCCCAAGCTGCCGAGAATCAACGCACAGTGGTCCAGACGCTCCCCGCTGTCCGGGGCAAGATTATTGATGCCAAGGGCAAGGTTCTTGCCGAGAGCATCATTCGCTACAACATCACCGTTTCCCAAGTCAACGTGGCCGACTACGAAGACTATGTCCACAGGAATGCGAAGACAAAAAAGCTAGAGGAATTCACCAAGGATCAGGGTCTGGCGAAGGTTGCCGAGGTTCTGGGACTGCCCGTGGCCGACGTGAAGAAGAACGCTACCGGGACCAAGAACCACAACTATCTGGCCATGGACGTCAGCCCGTTGGTGGAGAAGGACGTGGCGGAATTGGGTGTGCCGGGCATCTACTCCGAAGCCGTCACTAAACGTGTCTACCCCATGGGGGTTGTGGGCGGACCCATCGTTGGTTTTGTTGACGCTGACGGTAAACCGTTGGCTGGTGTTGAGCAGACCATGAACGGCAAGCTCACAGGCACCGACGGCACCCGCACCTACCAGGCCGGCAAGAATGGCATCATTATTCCCACGGCGCCTGTGCGCACCGTCCCCGCCGTCGACGGGCAAACAGTCAAGCTGACCATCGATCAGGACCTGCAGTACTACGCTCAACAAGCCGCGCAGCAGCAAAAGCAACAGTACGGCGCCCAGTGGGCCAGCATTTCAGTCATCGAAGTCAGCACAGGCAAGGTCGTCGCCTTGGCTGACAGTGACTCCTATGACCCGAACAACGCGGGCGTCTCAGACGCCAAGAACATTGGCTCACGCACCGTCAGCTCGGTGGTTGAGCCCGGGTCAACCGATAAGATCATCACCGCCGCGGCGGTAGTGGAAGAGGGCCTGGCCACGCCCATGAGCGAGTTCCTGGTGCCTGCATCGTTGAATATTGGTGGGCAGAACTTTACCGACGCCTTTGACCACGGCACGGAACAGCGCACCCTGGCAGGCATCATTGCCGATTCGATGAACACCGGAACCGTCATGGCCGGTTCCAAACTCTCTCTGCAGCAACGCTACGACTACCTGCGCAAGTTCGGCGTGGGCGAAAAGACGGGCATCGAGCTGCCAGGTGAAAGCCCGGGCATCCTGGCTGACTGGAAGAAATGGGACGGCCGCCAAGCGTACACCGTGCTCTTTGGTCAGGGCGTGGCACAAACACCCCTGCAGACCACCATGGTGTTCCAAACGGTCGCCAACGACGGCGTCAGGCTCAAACCCACGTTGATAGAATCCTTCACAGCTGCCGACGGGACGGTGGAGACCGTGCCCCAGGCCCCCGGTGTCAAAGTGATCTCGCCCGAGACCGCACAGGATGCCAAGGACATGCTCGAAGGCGTGGTGACCATGACCGACTACAAGGTGGTGGGCATTCCCGGCTACCGCACCGGCGGCAAGACCGGCACTGCCGAGGCTCCCGCCGACAACGGTGTGGGCTTTGACGGTTACACGTCCTCCTTCATCGGCATGGCCCCCATGGAGGATCCCCGATATGTGGTGGGTATTACCGTCCAACGCCCGCAGGGCAGCATCTATGGCGTCACCCAGGGGTTAACGTTTAATCAGGTGATGGGCCAGGTGTTGCGCAGCAATGATGTTCCGCCGTCCACCACACCGCCCGTCAAACTGCCCAAGTTCTACAAGTAGCCACGAAACCTGGGGAAAAAAGTATTGTGAAGAAAGAGGAGGGCGTGGAAGTGCCTGTGAAGAATCCGCTAGCGCCGCTGCGTCCGAACCACCCGCGGGGGGCCGCGTTGGGAGAACTTGCGGCCTTGCTTGATGCCGCCGTGAGTGATCCGGCGGACGCCTGGTCGTCTCAACGGGTCAGCGGCGTCAGCCTCGACTCGCGGGCTGTTTGTCCCGGCGACCTCTACGTGGCACTGCCTGGCGCCAAGACCCATGGTGCACAATTTGCCGCATCAGCTGTGGCCAGCGGTGCCCGGGCGATTTTGACCGACGACGCCGGCACGCACCTTTTGGGTGGCCGGGCAGGTGTCCCGGTGCTCACGGTGGCCGATGCCCGAGCCGTCACCGGCGTGGTGGCGGCGACCGTCTACGGCACGGCGACCATCAGCAACACGCTGCCCTTGTTTGCTGTTACCGGCACCAACGGCAAAACCACCACAACTTATTTCTTGAATTCCTTGTTGCAAGCCTTGGGTAACACGACGGGGCTCATCGGCACCATTGAGATACTGGCCGGTGACGTTGCCATCCCCAGCAAGCTGACCACACCGGAATCCACAGACATTCACGCCCTGCTGGCAGTCATGGCCGAGCGCGGCATAGCCGCCGCATCGATGGAGGTCTCCTCACACGCACTGGCGTTTGGGCGGGTGGATTCGGTGCGTTTCAACGTGGCAGGATTTACCAACCTGACCCAGGACCACCTGGACCTGCACGGGGGCATGGACGGCTACTTCACCACCAAGGCCGCCCTGTTCACCCCCGACCACGCCGGCACCGCCGTCGTCACAGTAGATGACACCTGGGGTCAACGTATGGCCGCCACCAGCACCGTGCCCACGGTCACCTTGTCCACCACAGAGGCAGGTGCCCCCGAGGTGCCCGGCCACAACCACTGGCAGGTGCGCGACGTGCGCCGGGCCGGCATTGGTTCACGCTTTAGCCTGTGCGGCCCCGCCGGCGAGAAGTTGGCGGCCAGTACCGCCCTGCCAGGTGATTTCAACGTCTCCAACGCCGCGTTGGCGTTGCTCATGGTGACCACACAACTGTTGGCGGAGGCTGCCGCGCCCGGCTCCGGCAGCGACCGTCAAGCGGTCCTGGCACGCGTGCAAGAGGCACTGGACACGCGCGATCCATTCTCCGTTGAGGTGCCCGGGCGCATGCAGCTCATTGGTACGGCACCGGTGGCTGTGGTGGACTTCGCCCACAATCCCGACGCCCTGGAACGGGCCCTGAAGGCTGTCCGGCCGGCAACACCGGGTGCCCGCGTGATAGCCGTGTTCGGCGCGACGGGGGAGCGGGACGCCACCAAGCGGCCCATCATGGGTGCCGTGGTGGCCCAATGCGCCGACGTGGTGATTATCACCGATGACGATCCCCATGATGAGGACCCGGCAGCCATTCGTGCCGACGTCCTGGCCGGTGCCAAGGAAGCCAATGAGCGCGGCGCCCTGGGCCGGGTCATTGAGGAATTCGACCACCGTGCCAACGCCATTGCCCGCGCCGTGGAGCTGGCCACAGCCGACGATGTCATTTTGGTGGCCGGGCGCGGCCATGAAGTGTACCAAGAAGTCAAAGGAGTCAATATTTCCCTCGACGACAGGGTCGAGCTGCGGGCCGCCTTGACAGCCCACGGATTCCCGATCACCGTGTCAACCACGATAGAGTCCTCAACTGATGATTGAAATTTCTGCAGCCCAGATTGCCGCGCTCACTAATGGCAGGCTTTCGGCCACCCTCGACCCCCACGCCTTGATAGACGTGGCGAAGATTGTCACCGACTCCCGGGACACCGTTCCGGGCAGCATGTATGTGGCCAAGGCGGGGGAAAACTCCGACGGCCATGACTTCATTGGTGCAGCTTTTGCTGCCGGGGCGCAGCTGGCGCTGGCTGAACGTGAGGTTGCCGCGGACGACGCCGGAACTCCCTTTGCCGCTGTCATCGTCACCGACGCCGTGCTCGCCATGGGCGCCCTAGCCGCGGAGGTGCTCAAGCGCATCCGGGCCCACTCACCCGTGAGCGTCATTGGCATTACCGGTTCGGCCGGCAAAACCACCACGAAGGATCTTTTGGCAGGCATTTTGTCCCCACTGGGTGAAACCGTGGCACCTGTGGGTTCCTACAACGGCGAAGTGGGTGTGCCGCTGACGGTTTTCCGTGCGGTGGAAAGCACCCGCTACTTGATCATTGAAATGGGCGCCACCAAAAAGGGGCAAATCTCCTACCTGGCGAACATGGTGCACCCCGATCTGGGTGTTGTGCTGTGCGTGGGCAGTGCCCACGCCGGCGAATTTGGCTCCATTGAGAACATTGCTGTTGCCAAGGGCGAGCTGGTGGAGGCCCTGGCTGCCACCGGCCGGGCCCTGTTGAACTTTGACGACCAGCGGGTCCGGGCCATGGCCCAGCGCGCCAACGCACCTGTGACATTCTTTAGCAGCGCAGATGCGTCGCAGCACTCCAATGGCACAGCCGGCGGGGCGGACTTCTTGCAGGCCCGCAATGTGCAAACCAATGCCGACGGCCAGCCCGAGTTTGACATGTTCTTCCCCGGCAGCACCGCACCGTGGCAGGTGCGCAGCAAATTGTTGGGTCTGCACCATGTCACCAACCTTTTGGCTGCCGCCGGGGCTGCCCATGCCCTGGGCATGGCGCCCGCGGACATTGTTTCCTCACTGAATTCCCAAAAAGCTGCCAGCCGCTACCGGATGGAACGCACCGACCGCAGCGACGGTGTGAGCGTCATCAACGACGCCTACAATGCCAACCCGGAATCCATGCGGGCAGCCCTGCGGACACTGGCCGAACTTGGCGGCAGCGGCGCCCGGCGAACCTGGGCGGTGCTGGGGGAGATGCTTGAACTTGGTGATGACTCGGTGTTGGAGCATGATGCCGTGGGCCGGGTGGCCGTGAGACTCAACATTTCCCGGCTGCTGGTGGTGGGAGCAGGTGCCCGGGCCATGCACGTGGGTGCCGTCATGGAGGGCTCCTGGGGCAACGAATCGATGTTCCTTGCCGATGCGGACGCCGCGTACGACGTGCTGGCGGCCGAACTTGAGCCAGGGGACGTAGTTTTGGTCAAATCATCGAATGGTTCCGGACTGAGGTTCCTAGGTGATCGGATAGCATTGCCCACGGGGAACGGCCCCGGCAGTATTAGTGACGTAACAACAGGTGAAAGGACTGACCGGCCATGATTGCATTGCTCATTGGTGCTGGCTTGGCCTTGGCCTTTGCCATGATTGGCACCCCCGTGTTTATCCGTTTTCTGGTTAGGCAAGGCTATGGACAGATCATCCGCGAGGACGGTCCCACCTCCCACCAGATCAAGCGCGGCACACCCACCATGGGTGGCACCGTGGTGGTGGGCTCAGTGGTGGCGTCCTATTTCATCACGCACTTGATTGTGTGGCTCCTGAACCCGAACTCCGGCGGCCCCACAGCCTCGGGGCTGCTCATGATCTTCCTCATGGTGGGTATGGGGCTGGTGGGTTTCCTGGATGACTTCCTGAAAATCACCAAGCAACACAACACCGGCCTGAACGCCAAAAGCAAACTTGCCGGCCAGGCGCTGGTGGGTATCGCCTTCGCCGTCATGGCGTTGGGTTTCCCCGACAGTTCCGGGCGCACACCGGCCAGCACCTTCATCTCCTTCGCCCGGGACATCCCCTCACTGAACCTGGCCTTTGCCGGTGCCGGTCTGGGCGTTCTCTTCTTTGTGGTGTGGTCAAATCTGATCATTGCCGCAGCCACCAACGGTGTGAACCTCACCGACGGCCTTGACGGGCTGGCCACGGGCGCTTCGATCCTGGTGTTCGGCGCCTACACGCTCATTGGTTTGTGGCAGAGCAGCCAGGCCTGCGGCGGCGGTAAAGTTCTGGCAGAAACTGTCTGCTATGAAGTCCGCGACCCGTTGGATCTCTCCCTGCTGGCGGCCATTATGTTTGCGGCCCTCATCGGGTTCCTCTGGTGGAACACCTCCCCGGCGAAGATCTTCATGGGGGACACCGGCTCACTGGCCATTGGCGGTGCCATGGCGGGCTTCGCGATCCTTTCGCGCACCGAAATGCTGCTGGCCATCATCGGCGGTCTGTTCGTTTTGATCACATTCTCTGTCATCATCCAGGTGGGCTTCTTCAAACTTTCCAAGGGTAAGCGCGTCTTCTTGATGGCACCCCTGCAGCACCACTTCGAGCTCAAGGGCTGGAAGGAAGTCACGGTGGTGGTGCGGTTCTGGATCCTGGCCGGACTCATGGTTGCCGTGGGCCTTGGCGCTTTCTACGCCGAATGGATTGTTCGACTGTGAGTGAAACAGTGCCAACGAGCACAGCAGCGCACCGCCTTGACTCGCTGACCAGCTGGGACGCTGATTGGGCAGGCCTGGCGGTTGTTGTCACAGGAATCAGCAAAACCGGGTTCTCCGTGGCTGACACGCTGGCCGAGTTGGGTGCCCGTGTGGTGGTTGTGGCCGCCTCGGACGACGCCGAATCCCGGTCTCTTGCTGACACACTGAAGATCGTTGGCGTGAAGGACGTGATCCTTGGTGCGGCGACCTCAACGGTGCTGCCCCTGGTCGAGGGTGAGCCGGCACAGCTGGTGGTGACAAGCCCCGGCTACCAGCCCAGCCACCCCTTGCTGGTTGCTGCCGCGGAAGCCAACATCCCCATCTGGGGCGATGTTGAGTTGGCGTGGCGGGTACGTACCCGGGCTGGGCGGAAAACCGCCGAGTGGATCACCATCACCGGCACCAACGGCAAAACCACCACAACCACCATGGTGGAGTCCATGTTGCAAGGCGCAGGCGTGCGCGCCATCGCGGCAGGCAATATTGGCACCCCCATCCTGGACGCCGTGCGTGACCCGCAAGGGTACGACGCCTTGGCCGTGGAGCTATCCAGTTTCCAGTTGCACTGGACCGAATCTGTGGCTCCCGTGGCCAGCGTGTGCTTGAACCTTGCCGAAGACCACGTTGACTGGCACGGAAGTTTCGCCGCCTACGCGGCCGACAAAGCCAAAATCTATGCCAACACCAAGGTTGCGTGTGTGTACAACGCCGAACAGCGTGAAACCGAACGCATGGTGGAGGACGCTGACGTGCAAGAGGGGTGCCGCGCCGTCGGCTTCACCACAGGCATCCCGGCCATCAGCATGGTGGGTGTGGTTGAGGGCCTGCTGGTGGATAGGGCATACCTGGCCGAACGCAAGGATTCAGCCACCGAACTGGCCAAGATCAGCGACATTGCTGACCTGGTGCCTCGCCACCTGGTGGCCAATGCGGCCGCAGCGGCTGCACTGGTGCTGGCCTATGGCCTGACCCCGGCGGATGTGCGCAAGGGTTTGCAGGCGTACCACAACGGTGAGCATCGGATCCAGGCCGTGGCATCCGCGCAGGGTGTGCTGTGGGTCAACGACTCCAAGGCCACCAACCCGCACGCCGCAGCCGCCTCACTGGCAGCGTTCAACCCGGTGATCTGGATTGCCGGTGGACTGTCCAAGGGTGTTGACTACAACGATCTGGTGCGCGAGCACGCGGCCCGGCTCAAGGCTGTTGTCCTCATAGGCGAAGACAGTTCAGCCCTGGCGAACTCATTGGCACGCCACGCCCCCAAGGTCCGCGTGATCCTCGCTGCAGGGGCGCACACTGAAACTGTAGGAAAAGCTGCCGACGGTGATGCTGTAATGGGACAGGCGGTGGCGGCAGCAGCGGCCTTGTCCGCCCCGGGGGACACCGTGCTGATGGCCCCGGCGTCGGCCTCGATGGACCAATTCACCTCATACGCCCACCGTGGCCAGGCGTTCATTGACGCGGTCAGGGAACTGTTGGAATCACGGGCAAGCGCCAAAAAGGAGTCATAGTGGCCAAGACGCCCACACAGCCAGGCACCTCCGCCGTTCGCCCTGCCAAGGGTGAAGCTGTTGTGGAGCCCCCGGCCGACGCTTCCATGCAGGACGGCGATGCCGGCGGACCTCCCGCCAAGACTCGGCCGTTCAAACGGTTCCGGGACTGGTTCAACGCTCGCGTGGGACGCCCCACAGCCTCCTACTACTGGATTATTGGCACCACTGTTGCCTTGACCTTTATTGGCCGAATGACAGTGTTGTCGGCCTCAACGGCGGAAACAATTTCCCAAGGCGAGGACCCTTATGGTCTTTTCATCAAGGAGTCCCAATTCGCCCTCGCTGGCCTGTTGCTGATGTTTGTGTTGTCCTGCATTCCGCCGGCCTGGTTTCGACGGCTCTCGTGGTTGTTGATGGGCTTGGCCGTTTTGTTGTTGGCCTTGATTTTTACTCCCATGGGTGTTGATATTGCCGGCAACAAGAACTGGCTTGAGATCGGTCCTGTGCAGTTCCAGCCCTCCGAGGCCGCCAAACTTGCCTTGGCCATCTGGATGGGCGCCGTGCTGGCCACCAAGGGACGTCTGGTGCGCAAACTGCCACACGTCATCTTGCCCGTGGGTCTTGGTGCCGCCGTCGTGCTGGGCTTGATTTTGGGCGGCAAGGACATGGGCACGGCCATCATTGTGGGCATGATGGTGTTGGCGGGATTGAGCTTTGCGGGTGTACGGAAGCGAGTCCTAGTGCTGGCCATTGTGCTGGCTGTCGTTGCCTCAGCGCTGTTGTCCGTGCTCAGCAGCAACCGCACCAGCCGGTTCGCAAGCTGGCTCGGAGATTGTAGCGAGCCCGGCTCCTGTGACCAATACATGAACGGCATGTATGCCTTGGCCTCCGGCGGCTGGTTTGGTGTGGGGTTGGGCCAGAGCCGGCAAAAGTGGAACTGGATCCCCGAGGCCCACAACGACTTCATCTTCGCGATCATTGGCGAAGAATTTGGCTTACTGGGCACCATCGTGATCGTTGGCCTGTACGGGGTTTTGGCGTTCGCCATTTTCCGCGTCATCAACGTCCGCAACGATCCTTTCTCAAGGATTGTGTGCGGCATGATCTTGGCCTGGATCATCGGCCAGGCAGTGGTGAACATTGCCGTGGTCGTTGGCCTGCTGCCGGTGATTGGCGTTCCCTTGCCCCTGATTTCCTACGGCGGAACAGCACTGATCATGGTGTTGGCGGCCGTGGGCGTAGTCCTTTCCTTTTCCCGAACTGATCCAGAAAGCACCCTGAAGACGTCATGACGCAGAACCACAATTCCCCACTGTCTGTGGTCCTTGCCGGGGGAGGGTCCGCGGGGCATGTCAGCCCGCTCCTTGCCATCGCCGCAGCCATCCGTGACAGGCGGCCCCACTCGACTATTCTGGCCGTGGGCACCCACGAAGGCCTGGAAACCAGTCTGGTTCCGGCCGCAGGATACGAGCTAGCCCTGATCGATCGCATCCCGTTGCCACGCAAGCCATCCGTTGACCTGTTGAAGTTGCCGTGGCGCATGCGTGGCGCAGTGCGCGCAGCCAAGAAGATCCTCGGAGACGCCCAGGCCGATGTGCTGGTGGGGGTGGGCGGCTACGTCTGCACCCCCATGTACCTGGCCGCCAAGTCACTGGGCGTGCCCATTGTCATCCATGAAGCCAACACGAAGGCCGGGATTGCCAACAAACTCGGTTCCCGCTACACCACCTATGTTGGCACCGCCTTCGCCGCCACCAAGATCCGGCACGCCCACCTGGTGGGCATGCCCATGCGGCACAGCGTGGCAACCCTTGATCGGGCCAAGGCGCGCCGCGCCGCCTGCGAACGGCTGGGTCTTGACGAGCAGTTGCCCACCCTGATAGTTACCGGCGGCTCCCTCGGGGCGCTGCGACTGAACAATGCTGTGGCTGGCGCCGTTGCGGCACTGGCTGCCACTGGGATTCAAACCCTGCACATCACGGGCAAGGGAAAATCGGTGCGGGGCGACGACGGGGAACTGTTGCGCGCCGAGCATTACCGCCAGGTGGAGTATGTTCACGCCATGGAGGATGTCTATGCAGCCGCCAGTGTGCTGTTGTGCCGCTCAGGTGCCGGGACAGTGTCGGAGGTGGCCGCCGTCGGGCTTCCAGCTGTGTTTGTGCCACTGCCCATCGGCAACGGTGAGCAGGCTCGCAACGCCGCCGAACTAGTCGGCGCCGGGGCGGCACTGCTGGTGGCCGATCAGTTGCTTGATGCCCCTTGGATTGAAAGGGAACTGATTCCCTTATGCCTCGACGCGCCGCGGCTGGAGCAGATGTCCGCGGCCGCTTCGCACTGGGGCATTCGTGACGCCGCCGAACGCATGGCGGACATGGTTTTGGCTGCGGGCGGAAGGTGAAGGACATGACTGAAACGAAAACTGCCGTGCCGTACCAGCCGCCAACGTTGGCGGAACTGGGTCGCGTGCATTTCATTGGCATGGGTGGGGCGGGCATGTCGGCCATTGCCAGGATCATGCTGGGGCAGGGGGTTACCGTCAGCGGCTCGGACGCCAAGGCTTCCGCGGGCCTCGCTGAACTCGGCGCCATGGGTGCCACAGTCCATGTGGGCCAGGACGCCCAGAACGTTGCAGCTGCCGACACGGTGGTTGTTTCCACAGCAATTCGGGCCAACAACCCGGAGCTGGTGGCCGCCCGCGCAGCCGGGCTCCGGGTCCTGCACAGGTCCCAGGCCCTCGCCGCGGCCATGGCAGACGACGTCGTCGTGGCGGTGGCCGGCACGCATGGCAAGACGACCACCACCTCCATGATCACCGTGATGCTCAAGGGTGCCGGCGTGGACGCCTCCTTTGCCGTGGGTGGCACTGTGCAGGGCCTCGGCGTCAACGCCGCCCACGGCAGCGCCGGGGTCTTCGTGGCGGAGGCTGATGAGTCCGACGCTTCCTTCTTGAACTACAGGCCGCGCATTGCTGTGGTGACCAATCTTGAGGCCGACCATCTGGACCACTACGGCACGGCCGATGCCGTGGTTGCCGCCTTTGAACAATTCATGAGCCTGTTGCCGGCTGATGGCACCCTGATTGCCTGTGCCGACGACGCCGGATCGGCGGCCCTAGCCGCCCAGGCTGTGGCCGCCGGGAAGCAGTGCATCAGCTACGGGTTTTCCCCGTCCGCTGACATCCGGCTGGTGCCGGGCACGAATGATGGCCTCCACACCACGGCCACAGTGGTGGTCGCCGAGCATTTGCACCCTGCCGGCTCATTCACCCTGCGTTTGCAAGTGCCCGGGGACCACAACCTCAACAATGCGGCCGCCGCCGTGGCGGTAGCTCTTGCTCTCGGTGTTGAGCTGCCGGCCGCGCTGGCAGCCCTAGCCAATTTCAGCGGCGCGGCCAGGCGGTTTGAAGCCAAGGGGCAGGGGCGCGGGGTGAGCGTCTATGACGACTACGCCCACCATCCCACCGAAGTCACCGCTGCGCTCAAGGCCGCAAGGACAGTGGCCGGCAGCCACAAGGTTCATGTGTTGTTTCAGCCGCACTTGTTTTCCCGCACGGCAGAGTTCGCCACGGAGTTCGCCAAGGCCCTAGAGCTGGCCGACACCGTGGCTGTCCTGGACATTTTTCCGGCCCGCGAGGACCCCCTTCCCGGCGTCACCAGCGAACTCATCACCGGGGCCCTGACAACACCGTTCGGCTACGCCCCCGACGCTGGTGCGGCCATAGCGCACCTGGCGGCGGTCGCCGTGACAGGGGACATCATCTTAACTGTGGGGGCAGGGGACGTCACCGAGTATGGGCCCGCCCTAGTGGCCGCGTTAAACGCCGGGCCCGGGACCGGGCTCAAAGGTGGACGCGGCGATGGCTGAGCCACGCAAACCACGGGTCATCAAGACTCGGCCAACGCCGTCGCCAGCTGCTGCCAAGGAACAGGCAAGTGCTGCGCCGCGGGCCACCAGCGCCAAGGTGTCCGTGGCGCCGTTGCCAGTGGACGAGCCAACGGCGACGCCACCTGCGGGTCCGTCCGCCGGCAAGAGGCTGCTGGCGGGAATGGGGCAGCTACTCCCCAAACCCGCCAAGACCGTCAAGGCCGCCAAAACTGTTGAGCCGGCCACACCAGCTGCGGCGAAAACCCGGCAGCGGCACGATCCCGACGCTGGCCACCACGCCCAGGTCCTCACGTTTCCCGTGCCCGAACACAAGCGCCGGCGTCGCACCCTTTGGTTCTCAGCCGTGGCAGTGGCGGCGGTCGTGGCCTTGGTCATGGCCGTGGCGTTGTTTTCACCGGCGCTGGCCGTGAAAACTGTTGTCTTTGACGGCCAGAAACTGGTGGGGGAGAAGATCCTCCAGGACGCGGTGGCGCCCCTGCTGGCCAGGCCGCTGCCGCAGGTCAACGGCGCCGAGGTGGAAGAGCTGCTCAAGCCCATTATTGAGGTCAAGAGTTCCCGCATTGAAGCCAGGCCGCCATCCACCTTGGTAGTCCATATTGTGGAGCGGGTGCCTGTGGCGCTGCTGAAAAACGGCAAAGAGTACCTTTTGGTGGATCAGGATGGCGTGCAGCTGGCTGCGACCACGGATCCGGGCAAGGTGGCTCTGCCGTTGATCGACGGCGGTAAGGCAGCCATCGGCAAGGACACCTTCGCTGCCGTGACGGCCGTGCTGGCGAACTTGCCCCAGTCCATTCTGGGGCAGCTGGCCAACGCCTCAGCCAAGTCGCCCGATGCCGTGGAGCTCAAGCTTGCTGACGGACGAAGCGTCACGTGGGGCAATGCCAGCGACATGGTGCTCAAGGCGCAAGTCCTGGAGGCCTTGCTGAATGCTCCGCCGCCCACTTCCGTGGCCGGCAAGCCGGCCCCGGCCCCGGCAAAGGTCTTTGACGTCAGTGCCCCGCGTCACCCTGTGACGCGCTGATGTGGCGCGGGGGCGAACAGCTGGGCAACGACAGGGGTGTTTTGGGGTCTTTTTTGAGGATTCTTTTCGACACGCGGGAGCGGTAATTGCATGCGGCCCGGATGCACCATAGCGTCACTGAGAAGAGATAGTTGACATAACTATAACCTTCAAGTTGAAGGTTAGGCTACAGGGCTTCCAGTATAATTTATTGTTCGCTCCCAGAATCGATGCTGGCGGCAACAAAAGGCTGCAGGCTTCGGTGGCCACCAACGATTTTTAGAACTTCTGGCAACATACGAACAAGGGACACTTAACGTGGCAGCACCCCAGAATTACTTGGCAGTCATCAAGGTCGTCGGCATCGGCGGTGGCGGCGTAAATGCGGTAAACCGCATGATTGACGTGGGCTTGCGCGGCGTTGAGTTCATCGCCATCAATACCGACGCACAGGCCTTGTTGATGAGTGACGCCGACGTCAAGCTTGACGTGGGCCGGGAGCTCACGCGCGGTTTGGGTGCCGGGGCCAACCCCGATGTTGGTCGTCAAGCGGCCGAAGACCACCAGGAAGAGATCGAAGAGGTACTTCGCGGTGCCGACATGGTCTTCGTGACCGCCGGCGAAGGTGGCGGCACCGGAACCGGTGGCGCGCCGGTCGTGGCCCGCATTGCTCGCGGCCTGGGTGCACTGACCATTGGTGTGGTCACCCGACCGTTCACCTTTGAAGGCCGCCGCCGCGCCACCAGCGCCGACAGCGGCATTGAGGCACTGCGCGACGAGGTGGACACGTTGATCGTGATCCCCAACGATCGCCTGCTGTCCATCAGCGACCGCAACGTCTCAGTCCTTGAGGCGTTCCGCTCAGCCGACCAGGTACTGCTTTCAGGTGTGCAGGGCATCACCGACCTCATCACCACCCCCGGCTTGATCAACCTTGACTTCGCCGACGTCAAGTCAGTGATGCAGGGTGCCGGTTCGGCACTGATGGGCATCGGCTCAGCCCGTGGCGAAGACCGTGCCGTCAAGGCGGCCGAATTGGCGATTGCTTCGCCGCTGCTCGAAGCCTCCATTGACGGTGCGCACGGTGTTCTGCTGTCCATCCAGGGTGGCTCCGATTTGGGCTTGTTTGAAATCAACGAGGCCGCCCGCCTGGTGCAAGAAGTTGCTCACCCTGAGGCGAACATCATCTTCGGTGCCGTCATTGACGACGCCCTGGGCGACGAGGTGCGCGTCACCGTCATCGCCGCTGGTTTTGATGCCCCCGACAAGGCTCCCGAAACCCAGGAACCGGCCGCCCAGGTGGCTCCGCCGACTCCGGCCACAGTGCCTAGCAGCGCATCCGTCACCAACTTGAACCAGTGGGGCCAGCAGTCAGGGACCCACGTTCCGGCAGATGGCGGCTTTGATGTTGAACTGCCAGCCATTGTGGAACCGGACCTCACGGGCCACCGCGCCGATGACTTGGATGTTCCGGACTTCCTGAAGTAAATAGCACCGACGCCTGCAGATTCTTCTCTCGGGCACCTATGAACGGTCAGGTTGACAGTATGTGGTTTTCTGAACAAGTACGCCCCGGAGTGTGGGTGGGCTTCACGGACACCACAGCTGGCAACCTGGCCTTTCATGTTGGCGATGAGGGGGCTGAGGTCGCCCGGCGGCGGGCAAGCCTCGACGGCGAACTGGCCGGGCTGCGCGGCTCGGCCGTGACAGTGCCACTGGCATACATGAACCAGGTGCACGGGGCAGATGTTGGCAGCCCGGCCCGCTACGATCCGGGCGCCGGCGCTGCGCCGGAGAAGGCACCCACCGCTGACGCGATGGTTTCCACGGACAGGGCGCTGGCTGTCATGGTGGCGGATTGTGTCCCCGTGGTGTTGGTCGGTGAAGACTCCAGTGGCTCACCCATCCTGGCCGTTGCCCATGCCGGCCGGCCGGGGGTGGAATGCGCCGTCATAGCTGCCGTGGTGGCGAGAATGCGAAGCGTTGGTGCCTGCGAGATCGAGGCCTGGCTGGGGCCAAGCATTTGTGGACGGTGCTACGAGGTGCCCGACTCGATGCGAGCCGCCGTGGCGGATGTGGTGCCCGAAGCCTTCGCCACCACCTCATGGGACACCCCGGCACTGGACCTGCCTGCTGCGGTGCTGGCCCAACTTGCCGCAGCCGGCGTGAAGGGACACCCGGCCGGTGTGTGTACCTTCGAAGATGCCCGGTTCTTCTCCCACCGCCGTGCTGTTCGCGACGGTGAGGTTGAGGGACGCTTCATCGGCTTTGTCACCACCGCAGAGCATGGCGCTCCAGAACCGAAAGCATTCACAGCATGACCGTGGACGACCCCCGCACCGAGCAACTCTCCCAACGGCTGACTGCTGTCCAGCAGCGCATCGGTGCAGCCGTTGCTGCCCGCACCGCGGCGAACGCAAACACCGCCCAGGCCGGTGACCCCACACTGATAGTGGTGACCAAGTTCCATCCGGCGGCGGACGTGCTGCGGCTGGGGGCACTGGGCGTGCGTGACGTGGGCGAGAACCGGGACCAGGAGGCGGCCGCCAAGGCCCACCACGTGGGCGATCCTGCCCTCCGGTGGCACTTCATTGGGCAACTCCAGAAGAACAAGGCGAAGTCGGTGGTGGAATACGCCCACTCGGTTCACTCCATCGACAGGGCTTCGCTGGTCAGTGCGCTCGGGAACGCCATGGTCCGGCAGCAGGCCGCCACGGGGCGGGCCGCACTGGCGTGTTTCATACAACTTGACCTGAGTCAGGCCTACCCGGCCCTGGCGGCCACCGATGGTGCGGCCAACAGCGGCAGGGGAGGGCTCACGCCGTCGGACATGGTGGAACTGGCAGAGCTCATTGCCGCCACCGACGGCCTCACGCTCGCTGGATTGATGACCGTGGCGCCCCTGGGGGTTGCGCCAGAACCCGCCTTCTCGCTGTTGTCCGAGCTTTCAGCCAAGCTCGTGGCCGAGCATCCGCAAGCCACAGGTATTTCCGCCGGCATGAGCCACGATCTCGACGCCGCCATAGCAGCCGGTGCAACACACCTGCGTGTCGGTTCCGATATACTCGGCCCTCGCCCAGTGGTGCTGTAGCGTTTTGAGTGTTGAAAACAACTGATTTTACGATCACCTCCTCTGAAGTGTTCGCATGTTCAGATATTCACATGTTTGAGTGTTTTCCGGACTAATGAGGAGCTACCATGGCTGGCGCTATGCGCAAGACAATGATCTTTCTTGGGCTCGCCGACGGTGACGAGCACTATGACGCTGGGCATGCGCCTTCCGCGCCCAAGGACGAAGACTACGCCGAGCAGTATGAGCGTGAGTCAGCGCCAGCCGCGACGGCAGTAGCTGAGCCACCCGCCGCCAAGGCCGGAGACGAAGAATACCGCGCTCCGGTGACCCCCATTAAACGTGCCGCATCAAACCGGGAAGAGGCTGTTAGCTTGCGTCAGATCACCACCGTTCACCCTCGCTCCTACAATGACGCGAAGATCATTGGCGAGAGCTTCCGCGATGGCATCCCCGTCATCATGAACGTCACCGACATGGGTGAGGCCGACGCCAAGCGCCTTGTTGATTTCTCGGCGGGCTTGGTGTTTGGTTTGCGCGGGTCAATAGAACGGGTCACCAACAAGGTGTTCCTGCTCTCACCCTCCTACATCGAAGTCCTCGGTGATGACAAGAAGCTCTCCGACACCCAGGCAAGCTTCTTCAACCAGAGCTAGGGCACCTGCAGGTCGAACGATTCCACTGCCCGGGCACAAAGTGTCCGGGCAGTTCGTTATGAACAGTGCAGGATAAAAGAGTGACGTGTCTGCGGTGGCCCGGGCCGCCGCGGACCGGCCTGGTTTATTCTTAGAGTCAAGGGTCCGGTTTTTCTCAACCTAGTGATTGTGTGCACACCCGTGTCAATTGTTTTCGTTCTTCTGTACTTGTTGCTCCTGCTGTACTTTCTTACGCTTTTGTTACGCATGGTGTTTGATTGGATACAGGTATTTGCCCGCGATTGGCGGCCCAAGGGGGCGGCCTTGGTTGGTGCGTCGGTGGTCTACCGCCTGACAGATCCACCGCTGCGCAAGCTGCGCGCCCTGATTCCGCCGCTGCGAATCGGCTCCATGGCGCTGGACATTGGCTTCATACTTTTGCTCCTTGGCGTGGGTATTGGGATGAGTGTCACAAAAAGTTTTGTGAATTAGCGCCGCGTCGTTAGTTTTCACGCACGAAAAGTTATATTGTAAAAAGCGATAGACCCCCAGTACGGATCGCTAGATTTGTATTAGGTACCGTAGTCGGTAAGGTTTCGGCCGGTTCCAGACTCACTAAGACCAATGAGGTGACTAGATGGCGCTTACGCCAGAAGACGTTGTCAACAAACGGTTCCAGCCGACCAAGTTCCGTGAAGGCTATGACCAGGACGAAGTCGACGATTTTCTTGACGAAATCGTCGTTGAACTTCGTCGATTGCATCAAGAGAATGACGAACTGCGCAAGCAGCTCGCCGATGGCTCTTCCAACACTGCAGCAGTTCCTGCGCAGGCAGCCCCGCTGCTGGCGAAGACTCCTGAGGTAGTGGCGGAAGCTGCTCCCGTGGAGCCAGTTGCCAAGGAGACGGTAGTTGAGCCGGAACCGGTTGTTGAGGAAGTTGTAGTAGCTGCGCCAGCGCCGGCCGCTAGCGCATCCTCTGCCGAGTCCGCATCAGGTGTTATCGCCTTGGCCCAGCGCCTGCATGACGAATACGTCAACGCCGGTGTGGAGCAGCGCGACAAGATCATTGCCGAAGCACAGATCGAGGCCAGCACACTGGTCAACGATGCCCAGGAGAAGAGCCGTAAGACGCTCGGTGCCCTGGAGCAGCAGCGTTCAGTGCTTGAGCGCAAGGTTGAGCAGTTGCGTGGCTTCGAGCGCGACTACCGTTCACGTTTGAAGACCTACATTGAAGGTCAGCTGCGTGACTTGGATGCTCGCGGTTCGGTGGCAGCACCGGATTTCTCTGAGAGCAACTCCGATTCATAAATCGGACAACTAAAAGCCGGTGGTTCAAGGAAACTTGAACCACCGGCTTTTGTTTCGTTAACGCCCGGTCAACTCCGCCCGCCCCCTCGCAGGGAGTTGTGGCGTCTTCGGGTGGGCGAACGCGCCGCGAACCGCCCGAATCACCCGTTCTGCATCCTGGCGGGCCGGCTGAGCGTGGCTTCCGGCGAAGCAAACTATGATTGAACCGAATCCTTTTGTCCAAGAACAAATGAAAGCGTCATGAGCGAGAACTCTCTGTCTGACCCGGTGGCCACCCCCAAACCCGTCCGTCGACCCGTTTGGTTGTTGTGGCTTGGCGTTGCCGCCTTTGCTTATGTATGCGACCAGTTGACCAAGTGGTGGGTCACCTCCACCATGGTTGAAGGCGAAACCATCCCTGTCATTGACGGGGTGCTGCAGTGGTACTTCATCCGCAATCCCGGGGCCGCCTTCTCCATCGGCGAAAGCTTCACCTGGTTCTTCACCCTGATCATGGCCGCTGTTGCCGTGGCCATCATCTTCCTCTCCCGCCGCATTGGCTCCATCTGGTGGGCCATCGGCCTGGGCTTGGTCCTTGGTGGCGCCCTGGGCAACCTGACCGACAGGCTGTTCCGACCGCCGTCGTTCGGTATGGGCCACGTGGTTGACTTCATCTCCTTCCCGAACTTCGCCATCTTCAATATGGCCGACATGGGTGTGGTTGGCGGGGTCATAGTCATTTGCCTGCTGACCCTGCTGGGCATTGGCATGGACGGTTCCAGACACGCCGCCGTGCAGGAAACCCCCGTGCCGGAGACCGGCACAGCAACCATCAAGGATCAGGGCAAGGGTGCCACCAATGACTGAAACGTTTAGCGTCCCGCAGGACGTAGCCGGACGCCGGGCCGACGCCGGACTGGCAGCCCTGCTGGGCATCTCCCGTTCCGCGGCGGCACTGTTGTGCACCGAGGGAAACGTGTTGCAGGACGGGGCGGTGCTGGGCAAGAGCGAGAAGTTCAAGGCCGGCGCCAACGTTCAAGTGACCATCCCCGAACGCCGTGATCCGTTGGAAGTGGTGGTGGAGCCCGTTGAGGGTCTGGACATTTTGTTGGATGATGATGACTTTGTGGTTGTCGACAAGCCTGTGGGTGTGGCCGCCCACCCGTCCCCGGGCTGGGTGGGTCCAACAGTGGTCGGTGGCCTGGCCGCGGCCGGTTTCCGCATCTCAACGTCCGGCGCCCAAGAGCGGGTGGGGATTGTGCACCGGCTCGATGTTGGCACCTCCGGCGCCATGGTGGTGGCCAAGACCGAGCACGCCTACACGGTCTTGAAGCAGGCGTTTCGGGAACGCACCGTTGAGAAGGTGTATCACGCGGTGGTTCAGGGGTTGCCCGATCCGTTGCGTGGCACCATTGATGCACCCATCGGACGGCATCCGGGCTACGACTGGCGCTTTGCCGTGATCGAAGACGGCCGGCCCTCCATTACGCACTATGAGGTGCTGGAGGCGTTCGGCAAGGCATCCCTGGTGGAGGTGCATTTGGAAACGGGCCGGACCCACCAGATTCGCGTTCATTTCTCAGCCCTCCGCCACCCCTGCGCGGGGGATCTGACCTATGGTGCCGATCCCACGCTGGCAGCCGAACTGGGTCTGACTCGGCAGTGGTTGCACGCTCACAGGTTGGGCTTTACGCACCCGTCCTCGGGGGATTGGGTCAGTGTCACCAGCCCGTATCCCCAAGACTTGAACTATGCCCTGGATCATTTGCGCGGCGAGCACTAGGCCCCACGACCTCCCCGGTTCCAGCCGCTGGCGCGTCTGAAACCGGGACCCCTCGGCCGTGTGGGCCCACCCACGCCCTCCCCGGTTCCAGCCGCTGGCGCGTCTGAAACCGGGACCCCTCGGCCGTGTGGGCCCACCCATACGCCCTCCGTTCCGTTTTTGAGCACTAGAATGGTTCGGTGGCTAGCTCATCGACTGACAGTTTTGTCCATCTTCATACGCACACCGAATACTCCATGCTGGACGGTGCTGCGCGCCTGACCGAGCTGTTTGAGGAAGCCAAACGCCTGGAAATGCCGGCCCTGGCGACAACAGATCATGGCTATCTATTCGGTGCCTTCGACTTCTGGAAAAAGGCCACCGACGCCGGCATCAAACCGATCATTGGCGTCGAGGCTTACGTCACCCCGGGGACCGCGCGCACCGACAAGACCAGGGTCAAGTGGCGCACGGATGAGAGCCAGCGCAGGGACGACGTCTCCGGTGGCGGTTTCTACACGCACATGACGCTGCTCAGCTACAACAACCAGGGCATGCGGAACCTGTTCAGGGCATCATCGTTGGGGTCCCTGGATTCACCCATGGGCAAGCACCCGCGCCTTGACCGGGAACTGCTCAACCAGTACCACTCCGGGCTGATCGCCACCACTGGCTGCCCCTCGGGTGAGGTGCAAACCAGGCTGCGTCTGGGCCAGTACAACGAGGCCAAGGCCGCGGCATCTGAATTCCGGGACATTTTCGGTGCGGAAAACTACTTCTGCGAGCTCATGGATCATGGTCTGGACATTGAGCGCCGGGTCACCAAGGATCTTCTGCGCCTGGCCAAGGAACTGGACATTCCGTTGGTGGCCACCAACGACCTTCACTACACCCACGAGCATGACGCCAAAGCCCATGAGGCCTTGTTGGCTCTGCAGTCGGCGTCGACCCTGACCGAACCCACCTATGACGAGGGTGGCAAGCGTTTTGCTTTCAGCGGCAGCGGCTACTACCTGAAGTCGCCTGCGGAAATGCGCGCACTGTTCTCCGAGCTGCCCGAAGCCTGTGACAACACGCTGCTGATCGCCGAACGCTGCGACGTGTCCTTCAACACCAACGCCAACTACATGCCCAAGTTCCCCTGCCCGCCAGGAGAGGACGAGACGTCCTGGCTGGTCAAGGAGGTGGACACGGGCCTGCGGTACAGGTACCCGGGCGGGATCCCCGACGAGGTCCGCAAACAGGCTGACTACGAACTCGATGTCATCATCAAGATGGGCTTCCCCGGCTACTTCCTGGTGGTGGCTGACTTCATCAACTGGTCAAAGGACCACGGCATCCGGGTGGGTCCCGGGCGTGGTTCCGGTGCCGGTTCCATGGTGGCGTACGCCATGCGCATCACAGACCTAGACCCGTTGCGTCACGGGCTCATCTTTGAGCGGTTCCTGAACCCGGAACGTGTCTCCATGCCCGACTTTGACGTGGACTTCGATGATCGTCGCCGCCACGAGGTCATCAAGTATGTGACGGAAAAGTACGGTGATGAGCGTGTTGCCATGATCGTCACCTACGGCAGCATCAAGACCAAACAGGCGTTGAAGGACTCCTCCCGAGTGCTGGGGCACCCCTTCAGCATGGGCGAAATGCTGACCAAGGCGCTGCCCCCGGCCGTCATGGCCAAGGACATTTCGCTCAATGACATTGAAAACCCCGAAGCCAAGCGTTACGGCGAGGCGGCGGATTTCCGCAACCTGATCAACACCGATCCCGAAGCGGCCAAGGTCTTTGAACTGTCCAAGGGCTTGGAAGGTCTCAAGCGCCAGTGGGGCGTGCACGCTGCCGGCGTGATCATGAGCTCGGACCCCATCATCGATGTCATCCCCATCATGCGCCGCATCCAAGACGGCCAGGTCATCACCCAATTCGATTACCCCACCAGTGAGGGCCTCGGCCTGATCAAGATGGACTTTTTGGGGTTGCGAAACCTCACCATCATCACCGACGCCTTGGAGAACATCAAGGCGAACAAGGGCTTCGACCTTGACCTTGAAGGCCTGGAGTACGACGACGCAGCATCCTATGAGCTGATGGCCCGCGGCGACACGCTGGGTGTTTTCCAGCTCGACGGCGGGCCCATGCGGTCGCTGCTCAAACTCATGCGCCCGGATAACTTTGAAGATATCTCCGCCGTCTTGGCCTTGTACCGCCCGGGTCCCATGGGCGCCGATTCGCACACCAACTATGCCCTGCGCAAGAACGGGCTCCAACCCATCACCCCCATCCACCCCGAGCTAGAAGAACCCCTGGCGGAAATTCTCGGTGGCACCTACGGCTTGATCGTGTACCAGGAGCAGGTCATGTCGATCGCGCAGAAACTGGCCGGCTACTCCCTGGGCCGGGCCGACATTCTGCGCCGGGCCATGGGCAAGAAGAAGAAGTCCGAGCTAGACAAGCAGTATGCCGGCTTCCACCAGGGCATGATGGACAACGGCTACTCAGACGCCGCCGTCACCACTTTGTGGGCCATTTTGTTGCCGTTCTCGGATTACGCCTTCAACAAGGCCCACTCGGCCGCCTACGGTGTCATCAGCTACTGGACGGCGTATCTGAAGGCGCACTACCCGGCCGAATACATGGCTGCCCTGCTCACCAGCGTTGGTGACGACAAGGACAAGCTGGCACTGTACCTGAACGAGTGCCGCCATATGGGCATTACTGTGTTGGCCCCTGACGTCAACGAATCGGCGTTGAACTTCACACCGATCAACACTGACATCCGCTTCGGCATGGGAGCCATCCGCAACGTTGGCGCCAATGTTGTCAACGGCCTGGTGGAATCCCGGCTTGAGCGGGGCAACTTTGAAAACTTCTCCGACTTCCTCTTGAAGGTCCCGGCAGTGGTGTGCAACAAGCGCACCATTGAGTCCTTGATCAAGGCCGGAGCTTTTGATTCGCTGGGTCATCCGCGGCGCGCCTTGGCCATGATCCACGAGGAAGCAGTGGATTCGGTCATCACCATCAAACGCAACGAGGCCGTGGGGCAGTTTGACCTGTTCGCCGGATTGGGTGGTGACAACGAACCGGAGTCCGCCCTGGTCACCGAGATCCCGGACCTGCCCGAATGGGAGAAGAAGGACAAGCTGGCGTTTGAACGCGACATGCTAGGACTCTACGTCTCCGATCACCCGCTGCGGGGTCTGGAAGGTGTCCTGAGCCAGAACGCGGACATTTCCATCACGCAACTGCTGGCCGACGACGGCCCCCAAGATGGTCATATCATCACCATTTCGGGGATGATCACCAACCTGCAACGGCGTATTGCTAAGAGCAGCGGAAACCCCTACGCCCGCTGTGAGATTGAGGACCTGGGTGGCTCCGTGGAGGTCATGTTCTTTGGCCAGGTGTACGGGCCCATCGCCACCATTTTGGCCGAAGACCTGATTGTTGTTGTCAAGGGTAGGCTGCAAAAGCGTGACGACGGCGCCATCACCTTGAACGCCATGGAACTAACGGTGCCTGACCTCAGTGAGGGCCTGGCCGGGCCGCTGGTGATCTCCTTGCCCGAGCACAAGGCCAATGAGCAGGTGCTGCTGGCGCTGAAGTCCATTCTGGGTGATCACCGCGGCAACACCGAGGTCAAAATGCACCTGTCCGGGAGCCGTTCAGTTAAAGTCATGAAGCTTCCTTTGCATCACAGGGTCAATCCCACGCCTTCCCTTTTTGGCGATTTGAAGGTCCTCCTGGGGCCCACCTGTCTGGAAGGCTGATGAGCGGGCAACAACGGGTACGGTTAATTCATGAGTGAGACGATTCCGTACCTCCCGGCAACGCTCCACGAGCCGGCGCCAGTGTCAGCCGAGCTCTCGCGTAGCGCGCTGCGCAAGGATGAAGCGGCACGCAGCAAACGTAGCTGGCTCAGGGGCTCGCACACGCCAGATGACTCGACGCCATGGCGCTACTGGCTGGGGTTTTCGGTGGCGCTGGGCGCTCTCTTGGGTGTGGCCTGGTGGCTGCTGGCACCAGGGGGCGCCTTCTACGGCGACGGCGAGGACTTCGCTGTCTGGTTCCCCAGGGACGCCGTTCTGGCCACCTTGCTGGTGGTGGGTGGCATCCTCAGCACCACGTGGTTGTTGCGGCAACAGCGGGCAACGGCGCGTGGGCCAGTGCCGGTGGCTGCCGCAGCCGCGATGCTGGTGGGCGGTTTGGTGGGCTCGGTGATTGCGTGGCGGATGGGAGTCTTTGCCGGGGACTTGTTTCACACTCCGGCCAACAATTTGCCGCACCCCAGCATGGTGTTTTCGCTGAGGTCCCAAACGGTGCTCATCGTGTGGCCCTTGGCCAGCGTCGTCACACTGTTCTTAGCGCAGGTGGGCTCCTATGCCTTCTTCCCGGCTACGCCACCGCCGGTGCGCGATGCCCCGGAACGGCCCCGCCGTGGAGAACGCGCCAGATCCCACATCGTGAAATGATGCGGGGCAGCTGCACAGGCAACGGGTAAGCTGAGTTGTTGTGAGCAATTTTGAACCTTCGGTGGCCCCCCTGACGCTAAACCGCACAGACCTGCGCGGCCGCACCTTGACCTTGGCGGAACTCAAAAAAGCTGTTCCCCGCACATCCGCGTCAACTGTCACCACTGCTGAGCACGCTGTTGCCGGCATCATCACCGACGTCCGCCAGCGCGGCCACGTGGCCCTGGCGGAGTTGGCGGAAAAGTTCGACGGCGTCCGTCAAGACCACCCGCGCGTCCCGGCTGCGGCCCTGGCCCAGGCGCTTGCCACCTTGGACCCGCAGGTTCGTGCAGCCTTGGAAGAGTCCATCGCCAGGGCCAGGGCCTTCGCCGAGGCGCAAAAGCCGGCCAACGTTGATTTTCCGGTGGCCAATGGCGCCGTGGTGTCTTCCCACTGGCTTCCCGTCCGCCGTGTTGGCCTCTATGTTCCGGGCGGTTTGGCCGCCTACCCGTCCTCGGTGATCATGAACGTGGTTCCCGCCTTGGCGGCTGGCGTGGGGTCGGTGGCGCTGGCGTCGCCGCCGCAGAAGGAGTTTGGCGGCCTGCCGGATCTCACCGTCCTAGCCGCCGCCGCGCTTCTGGGTATTGAGGAGGTGTACGCCATGGGCGGCGCGCAAGCCATTGCGGCATTTGCCTATGGTGTGGCTGCTGGCACCACGGCAGATGGTGGGGGAGAGGCGCTTGAACCGGTTGATGTAGTCACGGGGCCCGGAAACATTTTTGTGGCCACGGCCAAGCGCCTGGTCAAGGGTGTTGTGGGAATTGACTCCGAAGCCGGGGCCACTGAGATTGCCGTTTTGGCCGATCACAGTGCCAACCCAGTTTTCGTGGCAGCCGATCTGATCAGCCAGGCTGAGCACGATCCCAACGCCGCCTCCGTCCTGGTTACCACGTCCCCCGAGTTGGCCGACGCCGTTGAGGTGGAACTGGTGCGCCAAGTAGCCCTCACACGCCACCGGGAACGGGTGGAAACGGCGCTTGGCGGGGTTCAATCAGGCATTGTTCTTGTTGACGATCTTGTGCAGGGTGTGGCCGTCTGCAACGCCTATGCCGCCGAGCACCTTGAAGTGGTCACCGAGAATGCTGCCGCCGTCGCCGCCCAGATCACCAATGCTGGAGCCATTTTTGTCGGGGACTACAGCCCCGTCAGCCTGGGCGACTACTGCGCAGGCTCCAACCACGTGCTGCCCACCAGTGGCACGGCAGCCTTCTCGTCGGGGTTGAACGTCACCACGTTCCTGCGAGCCGTTCAGGTGATCAACTACACCAAGGAGGCCTTGGCCCAAGTGGCCGACCATGTCATTACCTTGTCCAAGGCGGAAGGCCTGCCCGCCCACGGTGATGCCGTGGCCGTGCGATTCCCCTAAATCTCTGGACAGTACGGTAAAGATGTGGTAATCACACGATTGTAGTTTCGCCGCGGATGGTTCTACACTGGGACTAATCGTGACCCGAAGGGATATGCATGTACTGCCCGTTTTGCCGTAATCCCGACTCACGCGTGGTTGATTCGCGCCTGTCCGACGACGGATCCTCGATCCGGCGCCGCCGCCAGTGCACCGAATGCGGGCGCAGGTTCAGCACAGTGGAAACGGCCAGCCTCTCCGTCACCAAACGTTCAGGGGTGGCCGAGCCTTTCAGTCGCAGCAAAATCATCAGTGGTGTGCGCAAGGCCTGTCAGGGCAGGCCCGTCACCGACGACGATCTGGCCAAGCTAGCCCAGGAAGTTGAAGAATCAATCAGGGCCAGTGGTGCCGCCGAAATCGATGCCAATGATGTTGGGCTGGCCATTTTGGCGCCCCTGCAACGCTTGGACCTGGTGGCTTACCTGCGCTTTGCCAGCGTCTATCAGGCTTTCGAATCGCTGGAAGACTTCGAGGCGTCCATTGCAACACTGCGCTGCGAATCTGAGGCCACAGCCCAAAACCCACCTAAGAATTCCAGCCCGGCAGTTTCTTAGCTAGCGCCCGCCAGACACCGGCAGGACTGCTCCTGTGACGAAGGAAGCCTCATCGCTAAGGAGCCACAGAACTGCTGCGGCTACTTCCTCGGGTTCACCGCCGCGTCCCATCGGTATGAGGTGGTCGTGCAATGACACTCGGTTGGGCATGCCCGCTGCGGCATGCAGCCCTGTGTTAGTCATTCCGGGGGACACCGCGTTGACCCGGATGCCGTCCCCGGCTGCCTCAGCGGCAAATCCCACCGTCAAAACGTCCACGGCACCCTTGGAGGCAGCATAGTGCACCCAGGTTCCGGGGGATCCAGCCTTCACGGCGGTGGATGAGATGTTCACAATGGAGCCGCCGTGGCCCCCGGCGCTGGTGGACATGCGTCGCTGGGCCTCCTGGCACATAAACATCACACCAGCAACATTCACGGCCAGCACATCCTTGATGGTCTGCGCGGGGACATTTACCAGCGGACCGATCCGATTGCCCGTGATGCCGGCATTGTTCACCACTGCGCGCACTTCGCCCAACGCCGCTGCCGCCTCGAACAGGCGTCGCACATCTGCTGGATCGCTGACATCTGCCTGCACGGCAGTGCCCACCCCGCCGTCGTCGGTTATGCGCCGCACAACGTCCGTGGCTCCGGCGGCATCCGCCGAGTAATTGACCACCACGGCGTACCCGGCCGCGGCGGCCTGGACCGCCACGGCCGCGCCAATGCCGCGGCTGGAGCCGGTAACAATGGCAACCCCGCGGTGCTTCATGGCTACTTGGTCAGCTTGAAGTGCACAGCTGCCTGCAAGGCGCCGCCCACAATGCCTGCGTTGTTCTTTAGTTCAGCGGGAATGATTTTGGTGTTGAGCTTGAGCTGCGGTAGGTAGTCCTCGCTGCGCTTGGAGATCCCCCCACCAATGATGAACAGTTCAGGGGAGAACAAGAACTCCACGTGGGAGAAGTAGCGTTGCAGGCGGACCGCGTAGTCGTCCCAGCTCAAGTCGTCGCGTTCCCGGGCACTCGCCGAGGCCCTGGTCTCTGCTGCGAAGCCATCTAGTTCCAGATGGCCCAGTTCAACATTGGGGATGAGCTTGCCGTCGTAGATGAACGCCGATCCTATACCCGTGCCCAAGGTGATCACCAGAACAGTGCCCTTGACGTCCTGGCCGGCGCCGTAGCGGGCCTCCGCCAGACCGGCTGCGTCGGCGTCGTTCATGACCTGTACATCGCGGCCCAACTCCTTGGTGAAGATCTCGTCCACGTCGGCGTCGATCCAGGACTGGTCAACATTTGCTGCCGATCGAGCCACCCCGTGGGAAATGATGGCGGGGAACGTGATGCCCACGGGTGCGTCGTCGTTGGGTGCCTCGGGACGGGTCATCAGCTCTTCAACGATGGCCTTGACCACCTTGGCCACTTCCTGCGGGGTGGAAGGGCTCGGGGTGGGGATCCGGTAGCGGTCACCCAACACTTTGCCACTATGAAGGTCAACGATGCCGCCCTTGATGCCTGTGCCGCCAATGTCGATGCCAATAACAGTGGTGCTCGATGAGTGTTTCTTAGACATGCATGCTCCAAAAAATAGAAAGTGACAAGGCTACAGCCGGTTGCTGTGTATGGCGGACGACGCCACAGCAGCCAGCCACGTCAACGGGGTGTTTTACGGCAGGGTTAAGACTTCGGCACCTGTGGCGGTAACCACCATGGTGTGCTCAAACTGGGCTGTCCGCTTACGGTCGCGAGTGACAACTGTCCAGTCATCAGCCCACATGTCCCATTCGACGGTGCCAAGAGTGAGCATGGGTTCGATAGTAAACACCATTCCCTCTTCCAGCACAGTGTTGTGGGCAGGTGCTGCGTCATAATGCGGAATAATCAGGCCCGTGTGGAACGCCTCACCAACACCGTGACCGGTAAAGTCCCGGACCACGCCGTAGCCAAAGCGCTTGGCATAGGACTCAATGGTGCGGCCAATGACATTGATTTCACGCCCGGGAGCGACCGCCCGAATGGCCCTGTTCAGGGACTCCCGGGTCCGTTCCACCAGCAGGCGCGACTCCTCGTCGACGTCGCCCACGGTGAACGTGAAGTTGGTGTCACCGTGGACACCGTTCTTAAACGCTGTGATGTCGATGTTGATGATGTCGCCATCGTCCACGACAGTGGTGTCGGGGATGCCGTGGCAGATCACTTCGTTGATGGAGGAGCACAGGGACTTGGGAAAGCCCCGGTATCCCAGTGTTGACGGGTACGCCTGATGGTCCAGCAAGAACTCGTGCCCGATGCGGTCCAACGCGTCGGTGGTGACACCGGGAACAATGTGCTTGCCGACCTCCACAATGGCCTGGGCTGCAATCTTGGAGGAGATGCGGATCTTCTCCAGCGTCTGCGCGTCCTTGACCTCCGAACCCTTAAAGGGGGCAGGTCCTGCCTTGCCCACGTATTCGGGCCGCGGAATTTTGACCGGGACGGGTAGCTGTGCGCTGACGGTGCCAGGGACAAGCTTGCCCGGGGGAGCTTTGAGTGCTGTGGAAGACATGAAACCATTGTATAAGTGTTTGGGTGCCGCCGGTGCTGGCGGGCGCTGCCGTGACCGGCTTGGGCCTAAGATGGGCGCTAGCAGCAGAATGCAATGTACCCGAAGACCTCAGGAGAACACCATGGCGCAGTACTGGTACAACGTGGAAACTCACCAAGTGGAGAAGGACGCGCAGTCAGGCTGGCGTTCACTCATCGGCCCCTATGAGACGCGGCAAGAGGCTGAAGCGGCGTTGGCCAAGGTGCGGGAGCGCAATGAGGCAGCCGACGCACTCGAGGACGAGGACAACGACGAGTAGCCACGCGTTTCCGCCCCGCCCCCCATTCTGTGTAGCAGTTATTCGCCGGAAGCTTGAATTTTAGGGGTGGTTGCAACACTGGGTGGTTAGCTTGGTATCAGTAGATCACGGAATACTTCGGCTGGTGTTTTCCAGCCGAGTGACTTGCGGGGGCGTGCGTTGA
>NZ_JBTNDH010000070.1:0-2325 GCF_054511095.1 Arthrobacter sp. TMN-49
TCTGTGGGTAGTTTGGTGGGTTTTGGAACGGGGGTGTGGGGTGCTGGAGGCGATCCTTCCACCCACCGCCGTCGTCCGTTAAAGGGGTAACGTAGGGGAAAGCTTCATGAGATGCGATGCCAAGCTCCGACTGGTCGCACGCCAACCCCATGTTCATCGGGTGGCTCGGATGAGGAAGTGACCGGCGGTGACTGGATCCGCGGGTAAGAGCACACACAAAGGTCTACTCATGACTTTCACTTCCGTTGCCCATGCGCAGCGCGCCAAGACCCCCGCCACACCGCTCAGCATCCCCGTGCTGCCTGCCGTGGACGTGAATTTAGGTACCGTCACCTTCTGCACTCCGGCCGGGCACTTCGCCTACTTCTGCCAAGACCCGGCCCGGCTGGTGGGCGCTCTGGCGGCAGCTGTCCGGCCCGCACACTGGATTCCCGAGCTTGGCACCTTGGTCGTCACGGTTGCCCAGACGGGTTCACGGGCCGGGCGCCGGCTGGGCTTCCGCCTGGCATCGCACTAGCGTGAGCCACCCGCCACCTGCCGCCTAGTCGATGGTGGCAATCGTGGCACCCTGGGCCACTTCCTCACCCTCTAGGACCTGCCAGCTCAGGGTGCCGGCCGAGGGGGCGTTGATTTCTGCGTCGAACTTCTCGATCGTCACCTCGGCGATCACCTGATAGGCGGTGACGGTGCTGCCGTTGGGCGCGCGCCACCCGATGAGGACACCGCGGTCCTGCGGGTCCCCTGTCATCATCGGAAAAAGAACCTCAACCATTGTGTTTCACCAGCTACCTCTCCACGGTCACCAACCCTGTGTGATCCCCAGCCTATCCGCCCCTGCGCGCCCGGTGGCGGATCGGCACCAGACATCGCCCGGGGCTGCTGCGGGCCGCCTGGGGAAGGGTAGGAAAGTACGGTGTCCCTCAACTTTTTTCGTAGGAATCCCGGCCGGAATTTCGCCCCGAAAAGGGCTACAGTAAGGGCTGAGTCGAGGAGATCCCCACGTGTCTACAAGCAGTCCAAGTCCCGAGCAAGTCAAGCGATGGCGCCAATATCTGGCCGACGAACGTGCAGAAGCGGCCGTGTACCGTGACCTGGCCAAACGCCGAACCGGCGAAGAACGAACCATTCTCACCGCCCTGGCCGCTGCCGAGGGCAGGCACGAGCAGCATTGGCTGAACCTGTTGGGCGACCACGCCCACCCGCCCCTGCGGCCATCGCTGCGTAACCAGCTACTGGGACTGCTGGCACGGCGATTTGGTTCGGTGTTTGTTTTGGCGCTGGCACAGCGGGCTGAGTCCAGGTCCCCGTACGCCGGCGATGCTGACGCCACGGACGCCATGGCTGCCGATGAAGCCATTCACGAGGAAGTCATTCGGGGCCTGGCCGCCCGGGGCCGGAACAGGCTGTCAGGATCGTTCCGTGCAGCCGTTTTTGGCGCCAATGACGGTCTTGTCAGCAATCTTTCCCTGGTCATGGGTATGGCGGCGACGGGTGTGGGCAGCCAAGTGGTGTTGTTCAGTGGCATCGCTGGTTTGTTGGCTGGCGCCCTATCCATGGGGGCCGGGGAGTTTGTGTCCGTCCGCTCCCAACGTGAATTGTTGGACGCCTCCCAACCCACCCAGGTCACTCTCTCCGCGGCCCCTTCGCTGGATTTGCAGAACAACGAACTGGTTCTTGTCTACTTGGCTCGCGGCATGTCCCGCGAGGTCGCCGAGCACAGGGCCGCCGAACGGTTGGGCCAGTTTGCGTGCGACTGCGATCCCAGCCTGTCGCTGCGACCGCAACAGTTTGAAACTGTCGACAGCCACGAAACCCTGGGCACCGCGTGGGGCGCTGCCGGTTCCAGCTTCTGCTTCTTTGCCTCGGGCGCCGTGATTCCGATTCTGCCGTTCCTGTTTGGGCTGACAGGGCTGGGCGCGTTACTCGTGTCCTGCCTGTTGGTGGGCATTGCCCTGCTGGGCACCGGCGCCGTGGTTGGCTTGCTGTCAGGGGCATCACCGCTGTGGCGTGGCCTGCGCCAACTCGCCATAGGCATGGGCGCCGCCGGAGTCACCTACCTGCTGGGCTTGGCCTTTGGGACTGTGGTTGGTTAGCATCTCCGGATCTGTGTCGCACTTGTTGGACTGGAATGCGCTTTCCTGCGCCATTTGGCGTGTTATGTCGCATACCTTATTGGACGGTTCTGTCTCGGACCTTCGTAGACACTATGTCTCATACCCTCGTGGACAGTTGAGGGGTTTTGCTTGTGAGTTGTGAGTAAAACACAACCATCGATTAAAGTCCGTCATCTTGTTGCTACATGGCCTGAGGATGCTCCTCGCGGTG
>NZ_JBTNDH010000071.1:0-2314 GCF_054511095.1 Arthrobacter sp. TMN-49
AACCCAACGGAGGAACCCGAACCCGCAAACCCGTCGGAGAATTACAACTTCTAACCCTTCAACAACCTCGAAGCATCACAAAACGATTACACCACTCCACGGGACTTGACCTGTCAGGTGTGGTCGAAGAGATGTTCTATCGCCGTATTGTGATGGACGGCCTCGCCAGCGCAGGCACGTCGCTGCTTGCGCAGATAGTGATTTCCGCAGTTGTTTTCGCCGCCGTCCACTCTGTATGGGCCCTTTTCTCAAAGAGTTGGCGAATCGTGCTACCTGTTGTTGGCTCCACAGCGACACTCGGCGTTCTTCTGGCACTGGTGTATGTCGCATCGGATCGCGTTGTGTTTCCAGCTGTCCTTGCGCACATTGCCATTAATCTCGTCATCGAACCGGGGCTTTTGTATAGTGCGGCAAAAGTGGCCGTTCAGGGGAACCATCGCAAAGCAAACTCACCTCCCAGCTTGATCGCACCCAAATAGACATGAGCCTCCGTCGATGACCGCGGTGGAGAAATCGTTGTTTAGCTATTCCCGGGAAAACTGTCCTGGCCAAAGTTCCCCTAGAGAACGGTGAGCGCGACGAGTCCTGGCCGTTGGAGGAGCGATATTTTGCGTTGCTGACCACACGTTCGGCGCCGATGGATATCGTCACGTACTGTTGCCGCCAGACTTTAGACTGGTTCGCGTCGACCAAACTGGTCGGCACAGTATTGGGGGAATGGCGTGGGCAAATATTGCAGGACAATCACGACGGCGGTGCTCGGACTTGTACTGGTGGCTGGATTGGGCGGATGCACTCCGCAGCAGCCGCCGGTGCCCACGACGAGCCCATCTCCGGAGTTAGTGCTTGACCCTAGCTGTCCAAAACTGCCTGCAGACTCCGTCCAGGCCGTCAGGATCCCGCAGGGCACCCCTGCAGAAGCTATCGCCAGCGTCTTGAAATCCTACAGCTCATGGGTGAATGCTGGAACGGACGTAGTGAGGGGCTGGGCCGATACGGAGGCCACCGTGACGGACGCATGTGTCGCGGCGTTGGCAGAACAAAGCCGCATTGCCTACTCACAAACAATCTTCACCACGCAAACAGACGTTGCATGGCAGGAATACTATGCTGGGCAGCAGGAGCTCACTGCCCAGTCACTGCGAAATGCGGTGAGTACCGGTATCGACGTTCAAGGGCCTCAAGGGCACTTTGAACTGCTGAAGGAAATCTCTACCAGTGCCACCGAAAACGGAACGTTCCTGAAATTTGATGCAATTTACCGTCCGGCGCCCGGCACGCCCGCAGATCCGACGGACTGGGCCGGGCTGGCCAAGCCCACCCGCTGGTACGTCGAGCTGGTGCCCTTCGACGACTTCTTCATCATTAACTACATCGAGCAAAAGCCGGCAGCAGGGTACTAACAGCAACTGGTGTGCAGCGTTGTCCGCTGGTTGGTATCTTTCGCTGATGCGGAACAGTTCATGATCAATCGAGACTTCAAAGGGGTCCATGCGCCGAGCATATTCCTATTCTGGGTCGACAGTCGACAGTCCGCGTTGACAGGTTTTTGCCTCGTTTATCAGCGTTTTTCGGTGTCGCACCCTTTCCTACGGGAGGAGGTGCCGGCATGACTTCGAAGCGAAAGCCTAAGAAGCTGTGGGGCGCTTTGAACCTCGCGGTGAATTCAACCAGGTTACTGATTGAACTGATCCGCATGTTCTGACAGATGAACCCTTAGCGGGTCACGGTGGCCACAGACGATTCGGTCTGTGTCCACTGTCATCTACGGCCAGGGCGGCAGCGTAAATGCTTACTATGCAATAAATGATTGCATTGGTTGCATATATTGCTTTGCTGGTTCGTTCGTTATGACTGCGGCGTCCCAGACAAGCCACCGGCTGGGGTTGAAAATGTTGATCAAGGAAATGCCCTGCTTGCCGTCCACAACCTCAGTTAGCGAGTGGGAAATTACGATGCGGGTTCCCTGGTAGGACTCGATCCACGGTGCCGCTTTGCTGGCGGCGGCTTCGTCTTCGCGTCGACACTTGCCCGTTCGGTAGTGCTGTTGCTGGTGTGTGATGGCCACTTCCTGATCGGGCCGACATCTTTCTAGCCATTGGGGTCCGTGGCGCCGCCGCCTGCGTCCCCATGAAACTAGCGCAGTAGTGCCCCGTAGAGTGGTGTAACACCCGCTGGTGACCGGCATGGCCCTGAATGGGGCGCGGTCACCGTGGGTCCTTCGAGGAAAATTCTCACATCCCACTCGAAAGGACATCTCACGATGACCGCTCCTCATATTGTCGACCCTGCAGGCGTACTTACTGAAGTTCTG
>NZ_JBTNDH010000072.1:0-1884 GCF_054511095.1 Arthrobacter sp. TMN-49
GAGAGGGGGTGGGGGGGTTGGTGGGGGACGTTGGGGGGTGGCCAACCACCGTGGACTCCCCACACCTCCCCCCGCAGCAACTGGCAGACGGCGAAACCCTACTGCTGGGGCACAGTGGGCAGTCCCTCGGCTTCCCAACCGCTCATCCCGCCCGTGAGAGTGTCAGCGTTGTAGCCAAGCTCGGTGAGCGCCTGCGCAACCCTGCCGCTGCGGCCCCCGCCATGGCAGACGGCAATGATGCGCCGTGACTTATCAAGCTCGCCGACCCGCGCCAACACATCACCGGCGGGCATGTGGACGGCGTCCTCGAGCATTCCTGTGGCCAGCTCAGCCGCTTCACGCACATCGATGATCTGGACATCCGGGTCTGCTGCCAATACGTCGGTGGGCGTGATTTCCTGCATGAGTGCTCCTGAACGTGTGGTCGGCGCGCAGCCAAAGGCCCGGCGTCGAACATGGAAACTGCTACCTCCAGATTAGGCCGGAATCGGGGCAGCCACGTACGGGGTCGATGTGAGCGCGATCCGTGCCCGGCGAATCCGTGCCTGGCGAATCCGTGCCTGGCGGGACGGCGCCCCGCGGCCGCTAGGCTGGAGGCGTGAACGCGCCCCTTGCACCCCGTGCCCGCAGCCTCGAAATTGAAGAGCTGGAACGCTTTGACGAGCTCGTGGCCCGGGGTGCCACGTCCATGCACGGATGGCACTTTCAAGCCGTGGACTTGAGCGGAAGGTCGGCGGACCTGGTGCGGCTGCGGGCGTCGGGGGCCGTTTTTATGGGCTGCACCTTTGCCCGCTCGGTGGAAGGTGTGCTGCGCAGCCGCGGTGCCCTGATCTTCCCAACACTGCCGCACATCCCCTTCAACGCGTACCGCGGGCACCTGTACACGGGCGCTGAACTTTTCGAGGGGATTGCTGCGGCGCAGTACGAGCGCGTTCCGGACGCCCGGATCTACCAGTGGAGCTTGCAGACCGGTCACACCCCCGCCCTGCACGCCACCCTTGCCATGGCCATGCACGACCACGCCATTTCCGACGCCCTCGATGAGTTCCTGGCGCAGCAGGTTCGCCCTGTCGTCGGCGTCATGGGTGGGCATGCTGCGGCGCGGGGCAGCGCCCAGTATGCGCAGGCCGCCGCGCTGGGGCGCGCGCTGAGCCAAGCCGGTTTTTTGGTGGCAACCGGCGGTGGCCCCGGCGCCATGGAGGCCGCTAACTTGGGCGCCTACCTTTCCGCGTACGACGCCGGGACGCTGGAAAGTGCGCTGGCCACCTTGGCTGCCGTCCCCGGCTTTCGCCCCTCCGTCACCGACTGGGCCAGAGCGGCGCACCAGGTGCTGCTGGCGTATCCGGACGGAGCCCAGACTGTGGGCGTCCCCACCTGGTTTTACGGTCACGAACCGCCCAATATGTTCGCCACCATGATTGCCAAGTACTTCACTAATGCCCTCCGCGAGGCTGTCCTACTTGACCGCTCACGCGGCGGCATTGTGTTCCTCCAAGGTGCTGCCGGCACCGTTCAGGAGATCTTCCAGGACGCCTGTGAAAACTACTATGCTGCCGAAACCGCCGTGGCCCCGATGGTCCTGGTGGGGCGCGACTATTGGGAACACGAGGTGCCAGTCATCCCCCTGCTGACCACACTCGCTCGGGGGCGGGCCATGGACAACATGGTCCATGTGGTGGATTCTGTGGACGAAGCCTGCGCGGTGCTCGCCCGCCTCTGATCGGATCATCTAGGTGGCAGTTGTTCGCCAAATGGCGCAGTGTCATGTCTCACACCTGTGTAGACAGTTCATGTCTCATACCTGTGTAGACAATTGATGTCTCATACCTGTGTAGACGCTTCCGGTCTGAGTAGCGGCCAGACCGGGAGTGTCTCACTTCTTTT
>NZ_JBTNDH010000073.1:0-1840 GCF_054511095.1 Arthrobacter sp. TMN-49
TTGTTGTTTGAGAACTCAATAGTGTGCCAAGTTTTATTGATACCAATTTATTTATATTGAATTGGTTATTTGGTTTTGTTGTTGCCGCCCCTGTGGTGACGGCGAGACCGTTTAGCTGGTTTCGAATTTAGTGCATGCTTTCATCACCTTTTTCCGGTGTGTTGGTGTGTGTCTGTTTAGTTATTAACGGAGAGTTTGATCCTGGCTCAGGATGAACGCTGGCGGCGTGCTTAACACATGCAAGTCGAACGATGAACCCCGCTTGCGGGGGGATTAGTGGCGAACGGGTGAGTAACACGTGAGTAACCTGCCCTTAACTCTGGGATAAGCCTTGGAAACGAGGTCTAATACTGGATATTGACTTTACCTCGCATGGGGTTTTGTTGAAAGATTTATTGGTTTTGGATGGACTCGCGGCCTATCAGCTTGTTGGTGAGGTAATGGCTCACCAAGGCGACGACGGGTAGCCGGCCTGAGAGGGTGACCGGCCACACTGGGACTGAGACACGGCCCAGACTCCTACGGGAGGCAGCAGTGGGGAATATTGCACAATGGGCGAAAGCCTGATGCAGCGACGCCGCGTGAGGGATGACGGCCTTCGGGTTGTAAACCTCTTTCAGTAGGGAACAAGGCCAGCATTTTTGTTGGTTGAGGGTACTTGCAGAAGAAGCGCCGGCTAACTACGTGCCAGCAGCCGCGGTAATACGTAGGGCGCAAGCGTTATCCGGAATTATTGGGCGTAAAGAGCTCGTAGGCGGTTTGTCGCGTCTGCCGTGAAAGTCCGGGGCTCAACCCCGGATCTGCGGTGGGTACGGGCAGACTAGAGTGATGTAGGGGAGACTGGAATTCCTGGTGTAGCGGTGAAATGCGCAGATATCAGGAGGAACACCGATGGCGAAGGCAGGTCTCTGGGCATTAACTGACGCTGAGGAGCGAAAGCATGGGGAGCGAACAGGATTAGATACCCTGGTAGTCCATGCCGTAAACGTTGGGCACTAGGTGTGGGGGACATTCCACGTTTTCCGCGCCGTAGCTAACGCATTAAGTGCCCCGCCTGGGGAGTACGGCCGCAAGGCTAAAACTCAAAGGAATTGACGGGGGCCCGCACAAGCGGCGGAGCATGCGGATTAATTCGATGCAACGCGAAGAACCTTACCAAGGCTTGACATGAACCGGAAATACCTGGAAACAGGTGCCCCGCTTGCGGTCGGTTTACAGGTGGTGCATGGTTGTCGTCAGCTCGTGTCGTGAGATGTTGGGTTAAGTCCCGCAACGAGCGCAACCCTCGTTCTATGTTGCCAGCACGTTATGGTGGGGACTCATAGGAGACTGCCGGGGTCAACTCGGAGGAAGGTGAGGACGACGTCAAATCATCATGCCCCTTATGTCTTGGGCTTCACGCATGCTACAATGGCCGGTACAATGGGTTGCGATACTGTGAGGTGGAGCTAATCCCAAAAAGCCGGTCTCAGTTCGGATTGGGGTCTGCAACTCGACCCCATGAAGTCGGAGTCGCTAGTAATCGCAGATCAGCAACGCTGCGGTGAATACGTTCCCGGGCCTTGTACACACCGCCCGTCAAGTCACGAAAGTTGGTAACACCCGAAGCCGGTGGCCTAACCCCCTTGTGGGGAGGGAGCTGTCGAAGGTGGGACTGGCGATTGGGACTAAGTCGTAACAAGGTAGCCGTACCGGAAGGTGCGGCTGGATCACCTCCTTTCTAAGGAGCACCAAACACCACGAGGCGACCCGCATGGGTTGTGTTGGTGGTGTGAGGAGTAAAGACTCATTGCGAGAACGATTGTTTCTCGGTGAGTTGCTCAAGGGTGGAATATCAATA
>NZ_JBTNDH010000074.1:0-1636 GCF_054511095.1 Arthrobacter sp. TMN-49
CGGGATAACAGAATCCTCCGGATAATCATGGTTATCCCGAATTCGGGATAACCATGAGAAGGGGAACGTGGAAAACGCGGTCGGGTTTCTGCGCCGGAACTTCATGGTCCCCGAGCCGGAGGCCGCCACCTTGGCCGGGCTCAACAAGGTCCTGATGGCCCGGTGTGACGCATTGGCCACGACCGCGCACTATCGCAAGGCCCGCCCCTTGGGTGAGCTCTTCGCCCAGGACGTGGCTGCGTCCCTTCAGCTGCCGGGGGTCGGTTTCGAAGCGGTCCGCTACGAGTCCCGGAAGGCCGACAAGACGGGGAACCTGCTCATCGACGGAAACAGCTACGCGGCCGGGCCCGCCTTCCACGGACGGATGCTCACCGTCGGGTTGGGACATGAGGTGGTGCAGATCCTTGATGAGCATGCCGCACCGGTCCGCACCTTCCCACGCGTCTTCGGCCGGCAGGCTACGACGATCTTCGAGCCAGCGTCCTTGGTCCCGCTGTTGGTGGCCAAACCCGGTGCGTGGTCCCATTCCCCGCTGCGGTCCCTAGTCACCGACCCGGTCCGCGACTGGATGGACAAGGCAACAGCGACAGAGCGGCGCCGGCTGCTCCACGCCGTGGATGCCGCCTCCGGCTCCGCCAATTTCGAGGCCGCCATACAGGCCGCCGATACCCTGATCGTGCGCGGGGACACCCCTGATATGGCCATGCTGGGCATGCTCGCACGCCGGCTCGCCGACGGCACCGAACCAGCTGCCGCGAACGTGGATCTGAGCGTCTATGACACCTTCACCACCCTGAACACCGTCACAGGAGAAGTCGCATGAGCGCCCCCACCATCCAGGACATCCTCGACGCGGGTAAGCATGCTTCGATGACTGGCAGTGTCTTGACCGAATGGGCCGAGAAGGGCACCCCAAAACAACGCGAGTACCTGCACGGGGTGCTGATGGCCGAGCACGAATCCCGGCTCGAGTCACGCCGCCAACGGCTGCTGAAAGCTGCCAGGCTCCCGGCCATGAAAGCCCTCATGGGATTCGACTACACCAGCGTCAGGTTCCCCGAGGACTACGGGCGCGGGCCCCTTGAATCATTGGAGTTCATCAACCGGGCCCAGGACCTCGTCCTCTATGGCGACGTAGGGACGGGCAAGACACACATGGCATCCGCCTTGGTCGCAGCCGCCTGCCGACAGGGCATCCCAGCACGCTTCTTCACCACCTCCGCTCTAGTCATGATGCTGCGCCGGGCCAAAGACGAGGGCCGGCTAGACAAGGAGCTCGCATCCCTAGCCAAAAACCAGCTTCTTGCGATCGATGAACTGGGCTACCTTCCGATCGATATCGAAGGTGCCAGACTGTTGTTCCAAGTCATCGCGGACGGCTATGAAAAACGCAGTCTGATCATCACTACCAACCTGGAGTTTTCCCGCTGGGGAACCGTCTTTGGCGACGACAACATGGCCGCGGCCGTCATCGACCGGCTCGTGCACCACGGACGGCTGTTGCAGTTCCGTGGAGAGTCATACCGGGTCAAGAATGCGTTGATGAAATGAGCAAACTGCTGAAATGGCCTAAAAACCTGCCGCCGTGGCCTGATTCTTAGCGCTGAAACGGCCTACTTTAACTTGACGAAACACA
>NZ_JBTNDH010000075.1:0-1381 GCF_054511095.1 Arthrobacter sp. TMN-49
GCACGGTTGGATACGACGGTGCTTCATGGCCGCTCCAAGCGTGGGGGTACGGGCCGGCAGGGTTATGACCCGGACATGTTGTTGGGGTTGTGGTTGTATGCCTCAGCGAGGGGTATCACCTCCTCACGACAGATCGAGCGGGCCTGCGTGGAAGATGTCGCGTTCCGGGTCATATGCGCCCAAGACTCCCCTGACCACACCGTGTTGGCCCGATTTTTGCAGCGACACCGCCCTGACATGACGGAGTTGTTCGCGCAGGTTTTGGCATTGTGCCTGAGCGTGGGTATGGGCAAGTTCGGGCAGGTTTCCCTGGATGGGACGAAGATCCGTGCCAGTGCGTCAATGTCCCGGACGAGGTCATTGACAACGCTGCGGAAGCTGGCGGGCGCTGAACTGAAAAAGGCGGAAGACACTGACACGGCCGAGGACGAGGCCGGGATTGATTACGACGATCAGATCCCTGATGATTTCACCGGCTCAGATCGTGCCTCCCGGATCCAGGCGGCCATTGCCAGTGTGGAGGAACAACTCGCCGAAGACATCGGTGCCCCGCTGGAAGCCTTGACGGCGAAGGAAGAAGCCGCGCAGCAGCGGGTTTCCCAGGCAGAGCAGGCCCAGCAACAGCGGGTGAAGAACTATCAGGAGAAGAAGGCTGTAGGACAGGCCCCGATGGGGCGTTCTCCGGTGGCTGATGGTGGGAAAGAACTTCAAAATGCTCGCCGTGATCTGGGTTCAGCGACCCGCAAGAAGCTGGTTCTTCAACAACGCCATGATGACTTGCTGGCCGGGACACCGGTCAAGAACATGAAGCTAGCGAAGCGAAACACGACCGATCCCCAATCGCGGGTGATGAAGACCCGTCAGGGGTTCGTTCAGGGCTATAACGCCCAGATCATGTGCTCTGATGACTTCCTGATACTGGTCGCACAAGCCACGAACGATCCCACGGACCGGTCTTGGTTCATTCCGATGATGAGCCGGGTTGATGAAACCCTCAAAGACATGGCGATCCGCACCGGGCGGACTGACCTGAGCATCGGCATGCTCAACGCTGACAGCGGCTACCTTAGCGATGCGGCAGTGAAAGCCGAAGGACCCGATCGGCTCATCGCCCCGGGCCGTGGCGGTGTAGACGGTGAAGGCTGGAACGGCAGCTACTCCAACGGCCAAGCCAGCGCACATTTGATGGCCGAGAAACTCAAAGACCCCGCGAACAGGGCCCTGTATAAGCGCCGCTCGGCGACCATTGAAACAATCAACGCCCACCTCAAAGACGGGCGCGGCCTGCGCCAATTCACGGTCCGAGGCAAAGCCGCTGTGCAGGCCCAACTCACCCTCGCAGCCATGGCCACCAACATCACCCGATTCTTCAACCGCGGCA
>NZ_JBTNDH010000076.1:0-1360 GCF_054511095.1 Arthrobacter sp. TMN-49
TGTGATGTGTCGCGACATCGTTGACTGATGTAGCGGGACATAGGTGACAAAAGCTCTCTCCTTCGGGAGGGGGCTTTTGTTATTTTTTGGGTTGGTAGCTTTTGCTTGGATCGATGGTGTGTTCTGCAAGGAGCTCGCCAGTGATGGTGTCGGCGATCATCACTTCGGGCCCGGCAATGAGGACTATGACGTGCTTTTGCTTGTGGGCGCGGCCGACGGCAAGGTGTCGCATGGCCCCTTGGTAGCGCAGGCTGACCGTGCCTGTGCTGTCGATTTTGTCGTAGCGGACTCGCCAGTGGAGTTCTGAGCGCTGCACTGGTGCGGCTTTGGGCAGTGAGGTGTAGACCTCTGCCGGTGTCTTGCGATCCAACGCCCTGTGGGGGCGTTCCTGGTTATAGATGTGTTGAAACCGTGCCAGCTGTTCATCTAGTTCGCGCCTGCTGCTTGCGGGTGGTTGGAGTGCCAACCATTTCTTGAGGGTCTGATGGAACCTCTCAATTTTCCCTTGAGTCTGCGGATGATACGGCGAGCCATTTTTTTGGATGATTCCCAATTTCTTCACGAGGTACTCGAAAGCATTCGGGCCTCCCTTCCCATGCGCGAAACGCGTCGTATACACCATCCCGTTGTCCGTCAGGGTTGAGGCCGGGTAGCCGTGCGCTTGGGCAGTGCTGGTGAACGTGGTGGTCACTATGATCCCCGTAACGCGGGGGTGAGCGCTGATATGGAGCAGGTAGCGGGAGCAGTCATCGAGCCAGGAGATGACCTCAATATCCGTGCCGCCAGCCAGTGTCCAGTGGGTGAAATCGGACTGCCAAGTCTGGTTAGGCTGGGCCGCTTCAAAGCGGTGCCACGAGGAGCGTGGGCGTTTCTGTGGTTGTGGCACGACCATGGATGCGCTGCGCAGGATTCGCCAAATCGTGGAAACCGCTGGCGGGCTCACGCCCTCGCGCCGCAGACGGTCAGCGATGGATTCGGCGCCAGCATCCAGACCCGCGGCATCCAGCTCGGCTCGCAGGGTTGTGATTCTCGCTCGCACGTCACCGGAGGTAGCGCCAGGATGCCTGCTAGGGCGGCGAGATCTGGGTTCCAACCCTGCCTCACCAAACTCCCGATAACGCCCCATCAGCACATGTACCCATTGACGGCTGACATGGAAACGACGAGCGGCTTCACTGGGTGACAACCCCATCTCCAGCACAGCAAGAACAATGACACGATTCTGATCCAAGGACGCCATAACCCATCATCCATGGAGTCAACGATGTCCCGACACATCAAATGATCTGCCAACTCCGCGGCCACCACCAGAGTCAACGATGCCGCGACACAGCAGTCAACTATGTCCTGAAACCAGACA
>NZ_JBTNDH010000077.1:0-1320 GCF_054511095.1 Arthrobacter sp. TMN-49
TGTGGGGCCAGAGTTCCTTGATCTTTAAGCCGGCCCAAATGAAGCGCCAGCAAAAGTCCCTTCTCGAGCTCCATGGACATGTTCACTAGCTTCTGTTGCGTGAGCTGGAAGCTGGCCAACGGTTTCTGGAATTGCTGACGTTGCTGTGAGTATTCAAGGGAGCAGGCCAGAGAATCTCGGGCGGCGCCCATGACGCCCCAAGCAATTCCGTAGCGGGCCTCGTTTAAGCACTCAAAGGGGCCGCGAAGCCCTCTGGCGTGCGGCAACACGGCAGTAGCTGGCAGGCGGACACTCACGAGCTCGATATCGCACTGGATGGAAATACGCATTGAGAGCTTTGCTTGAATTGGTGTGGCAGTGAAGCCGGGAGTATCTGTGGGTACCAGGAAGCCACGGACACCCTCCCCGGTCATGGCCCAGACAACAGCCACATCGGCGATGCTGGCCATACCAATCCAGCGTTTGCTGCCGGTAATGATCCAGTCTGAGCTGTCGTCTACTTGGTGGGCGACGGTGCTCATCGAAGCCGGGTCGGAACCAGCTCCCGCTTCGGTCAGGGCGAAACAACCAATGGCTTCACCACCGGCCATGCGGGGGAGCCAATGGTGTTTTTGTTCTTCGCTTCCATACTTGTGGATGGCAGTCATAGCCAGTGACCCTTGAACGCTGACGAAGGTCCGTAGTCCGGAGTCGCCGGCTTCAAGTTCGAGGGCAGCCAAGCCGTATTCGACGGCCGATCGTCCAGGGCAGCCATAGCCCTCCAAATGCATGCCTAGGAGGCCCAGTGCGCCCATCTGTGCGACCAGTTCCTTGGGGAAGTGGGCTTGTTCGTACCATTGGGCAATGTTCGCCCGGATGTTCTCGTCTACAAACTCCCGAACACGAAGTTGGGTCGCACGCTCTTGGGCAGATAGCAGTGAAGAGATGCTGAGTAGTTCCGATACCTGGTGCATGACAAGACGTCCTTGAATTGTTCGGCTAAGGCAGGGCTCTAGGGCCTGCTGGCAATGCTACTAAACCCTGCAAGGGTGCTGTGGAGAAGTTGTGATGAAAGTCGACCCCGGGCAGGTGCGCGGGGTCACAGTGTTTCGGTTGGCTATGCAGCGGAAAGGCGTGTATTGTTTTTTGAGTTGCCCCGCTTGTTGGGGGAACGAAAATCCCCCTACTTGATGCCGGTTTTGCCGGTGTTTTTGTGGTGTTTTGGTGGGTTGGTTCGCTGTTTGGTGGATTTGCTTTTCTGAAACGTTGTGGGTAAGCTTGAAAAGTTGCCTCGGCACTGATCATTGCGGACTGTTTGTTGGTTTGGGTGTGTTGGCTGGG
>NZ_JBTNDH010000078.1:0-1271 GCF_054511095.1 Arthrobacter sp. TMN-49
TGCGTGATTAGTTCCGTGCAGTACCGTGGTGGTAGAAGTTGCGGCGGGGGCGTTGGGTGGGGTCGATGCTGTAGCTGGGCGTGTACCAAGGAATGCCCTGCTCGAGGCTGACGCTCCAGTGGCCTCGGTGGAGAAGTTGGTGGTGCATACTGCACAGGAGCACGCCATTGTTGATGCTGGTTTCGCCGCCATCGTGCCAGGGGATGATGTGGTGGGCGTCGCACCAACTGGCGACGGCGGTGCAGTCGGGGAAGGTGCAGCCCAGGTCCCGTGCCAAGAGGATCTTGCGTTGTGTAGCCGTGAAGAGCCGTTGCGTGCGCCCCACGTTGAGGATGTCGCAGCCGTCGCCCAGAACCATGGTGGTGACATCGGCGTCGCAGAGCTCCACCGTAAACAGCTCCAGTGGCTGAGGGCCACTGTAGGGCAGAAACGCTATCCCGCCACCGCGCCCGGTGGTGGTGCTGCGTTCAAGGTCGGCCTCGGTGGTGCTGATGAACAGTTGCGGCTTGAGCCCGCCGTTCAGTGGCAGCGTTCCGGTGCGTGCGGCAAGTTTGAGGCAGTCGATGAGCCCGTCGAGGAGTTTTTGCCCGTGGGTTCGCCTGTCCACCACGGCCGGGTCGGTGCTGTTGGGGTCGATCGGATCCAGTCCTGCAAGGTCCTGTTCGGAGCCGGGTTCGGGCACACTGATCCCGTTGATGAGGTGCGGCCAGGGCTTCGGTCCACCACCAGCGCCGCCAGCATCACTCTCGCCGTCAGGGTCGGCCGTGGATGCCCAGCCAGGGAGCGGGCCTTGAGCTGGTGGCCAGCTGGTGGCCTGTGGCTCCTGCCCCGCACCGAACGCCGCTGTCACGCCGGAGATGAAGTCTTGCACCCGGGTGCCAGAACCGGCACCTTCGGCGCCAGCCCCTGCACCTTCGGTGCCAGAACCGGTGGTGAGGGGGTCGATGGTGTTGATGTCCTTGTGGTTGTTGGGGTTGGTGGCCCAGCCGATCGCGGACATCAAGGTTTCGTATTGGGCAACGCTTAGGTGCCCGTCAACGTGGACCATGCCGCGGCGGGGTTGGCGGAAGAAGATGCCCTGTTTGGCCAGTAGTTCGCCCTCGGTGGGTTGTTGACCGTCGGGATCCAGCAGAGTAACGGCCCGGGTGCCGATGCGGCGCAGGAAGTCCGGTGGTTCCGCCGCGGCGTAGCCGGTGAGCGTTGCTTCGAGCTCGTCGGCACTTTCTGCGGGAATGCGTCCGGCCGCTGCCAGGTGGCCGGCGTCCTCGGTG
>NZ_JBTNDH010000008.1:0-107056 GCF_054511095.1 Arthrobacter sp. TMN-49
GGGTCAAGAATGCGTTGATGAAATGAGCAAACTGCTGAAATGGCCTAAAAACCTGCCGCCGTGGCCTGATTCTTAGCGCTGAAACGGCCTACTTTAACTTGACGAAACACACGAGGCAAAGGAACTGTTGGATTTCATCGCGAATGACACGAAAAGCTGCCGTAGGCCCCACAGCCAGCTCGTATCGGAAAGGGCCGCACGGTCAAACTTCAGAGAAGTTTTCCCGACTGGCCTGTATTGCGTCAAAACCAATGGGGTCCGGGCAATCGAAGTACAGAGTATGTGTTGGGTTCCCCAGCCACATGTCGGAGAAGGCTTGGTCGCCATCCCTGACCAGCTTGCCTTGCAAGGGCTCGTAGGTGCCAAATCGTGTGGGGAGCGCCTCGGGCAGGTACTTTCTTGCCAGGGCAAGGTAACTGCCGGGCAGATCCATTGGCATCTCGTTCATGAGCGTGTAGAAATTAGCCGTCACCAGCTCCGTGACTCGGGCCGCTTCGCGGGCCGGGCCACGCGGCTGCCCTTGGCCTTGGGCCAGACCTCGCCAGTTTGTTCATCCAACGTTGCCCCAGCTGTGGATTTGGCCAGTTTCCGGGCAAACTTTGCGGCGTGCACCCCGGACCACCATCAAGGAGTCAGCATCGCTGCCAGGGTCGCCGTCGACGTCGAGCTCGGCAGTGCTGCGCACCAACGCCAGAAGTTCGTCGAAGCCCAAAGGTGTGGCTGCATAGACCGGAAGATCGCAGGACACTTCAAGTACCTTTTCAAAAAAAGCATGATGAGGGTTTAAGGCGAAGAACCCCTAGGCTATAAGGTTTTTCCTTGGTCTATCAAAGATCTACTATGAAGCGGACTGGGCGTAGCTGTATCGGTGTCTTAGCAGCACACTCGCCACGTTACAAGGCACCTTGACGGCGCCACTCCCCCAACATTCACATGTCTCGAACGTCGTCGTCCACCAAGCCGATGGGACCGGCGTCGATAGCGGCGTTGGCCTCACCTCCCGTCCCGCTAGGCGTATGCTCTCTAGGCTTGCGGGCTTCGGCAGGCCAGTTTGCCGCCTGTCATGGCATTGCGCACGAGCCCACACAGGGAACCGGTGTGGAAGGATGCTGGGGTGAATAGTTTGGATGGTGGGACGCAGCTGGCCATGTGCCTCGAACCAGATGCTGTGAGGGCAGCGGCAATGATTTGGGCTCGCGCCAAGGCGCGGCGCGATAGGGCTGCAAAACCAGCTACTGTCGAGGAAACCATCCTGGGGATCCAGCGGCGCCTCCGTATCGACGGAGCGAAACTTCTCCTGGCTAGGCGAGATGATGCCTATGTGGGCTTCAGTCTGTTTGCCCCGCGCTCAGAAACACTGGAGGTCTTCTATCTGGCAGTGGTTCCAGAATCGTGGGGCAGCGGTGTTGCCAGCAAGTTGCTCGGCGGCACGGAAGACTATGCCAGGGATATCGGGCGTACCATGCTTGAGCTGTGGGTTATCAGTAGCAACGAGCGTGCCATCAGCGTCTACGAGAGATCCGGATTTGTCCGCACCGAACAAGTGAAATGCGAGGCGCCCTCAGGTCAAACCGAACGACGTTTCCGCAAACGAATTTGTTGAATGATCGATCCAATCCAAACTTTGTCGAAGCGTACCCGGCAGGGCGTGACCGGAAGCCACCGCTACTATTTAGGTGATCCACGACACGTGCGGCTTTGGAGCCGCGCTTAACCTTCCGGCCATAGTGTTGAGGGCAATGCGGCAGCGGACCCATCGAGCATCCGGGCAGCCCGCGTGGCCGTTGGGTGGGGCAAGGCGCATGGATTACGGGTGTAGGACACAAGGAACTATGGGGGGAATTTGATGAAACGACGCGTACTCATCACGGGCGCATCAGGCGGAATTGGCCGGGCTATTGCTGAATCGTTGGCGCCCACGTCCCACCTCTATCTGGCCGGACGCAATCGCGAAGCGCTGCAGAACCTCGCGGACGAGTTGCCTTCCGCGGAAGTGCTCATCGGGGATCTCGCCACGGAAGCCGGGATCGCGACTATTGCATCAGGTGTGCGGAGCCTTGATGTTTTGGTCCATAGCGCGGGAGTTCTCCACTTGGGCACGGTTGAAGAACTTAGTCTGGACCAGTGGCGGGAGAGCTTGGAGCTAAACCTCCTGGCCCCCGTGGCGCTCACGCGGGCGTTGTTGCCGCTATTGCGCCGGAGCGCAGCTCACGTGGTCATGGTGAATTCTGGACTGGGTCACCACTCAGCCGCCGGCTCTGGCGCCTACAGTGCCAGCAAATTCGGGATGCGCGCTTTCGCAGACGCGCTCCGGCTCGAGGAGGCAACCCACGGGGTCCGGGTAACATCAGTGCATCCGGGCCGGGTCGACACTCCCATGCAGGCTCAAATGCACTCCTGGGAGCAAAAGGACTACGACGGCGCGGCCTGGATACAACCGGCCCAAGTGGCATCAGTGGTCCTGGCCGCTCTCGATCTTGGCAGCAACGCCGTCATCGACTCAATCAACATCAATCCAACACACCCGGCGCGCCCATGAATGCGCCGGCTTTCAGCCAAGCACGAAAGGCCGAGGGCCCACTGCTTTTCGTTTCGGGACAGCTTCCGCTGGACGCTCGGGGGACGCCGGTCAGTGGCGGAATTCGCGAACAAGCGACGGCGGTCTTCGACCGGATAGCCATCATCTTGGATGCAGAGGGCGGCAGTCTCGCTGACGTGGTCAAATTGACCTATTTCCTCACCGACATGGCTGATCTAGCTCAGCTCCGTGAAGTCATAAGCGAATACTTCGAGGATCCGAAACCGGCCAGCACCCTGGTGCAGGTATCCGCACTCGTCGAACCGGAATTCCTGCTTGAAATCGATGCCATCGCCGCTCTTAGGGCTGATGCGAGCTAAACTTTGGTGAACCTGCACGGCGCCTCCTGGGTCGGTGTTAGCGGGTCGGACCCCATGACCCGCTAACCGTATCTAGAGGTGTTCCGCGACCGGATCCGCAGTGGAATCAGCGATGGCTGGACGGCACGAGGCGCCTTCGAGCCACGCCGGTCCTGGATGGCAACCTCATGGCCACCAGGCAATCGAGGATCTGCCCCCGCCATCCCGCCGAGCGGAGGTGATTCGCGCCCCATTCGAAAAGCTAGTTGGTCTCCAAGAATCTTTCCCCTATGGGGGCCGAGGGACGTTTCGGGGATGTTGTCTTTCGCGACTAGCGGTTGCTCTTTTCCAGAAGCTCTCGAATCTCGCGTGCGTCTGCGACGCGCGTTTCTGTGGGACGGTTGGCCGGAGTGCTGAGCGAAAGGGCTTGCGGATCTGCGACGCAGGGCGCAATAGGCGGGCGTCCGCGTTCGAATCGCCAACCTTCGGCAATGGGGCCAGCGTCGACGACGTCGTAGCCGAGCCTATTGATCAATTGAGTAACGGCCCTTCTGGCTCCTGAGTCGGTGGCAATGGGTAGGGCAGAGCGCCGCGGCGCTCTGTGAGAAGTTGGGAGACCGGCCAGATGACTATAGCTGATGTTGTTGAATCCCTTCACAACTCGTGATCCCGCGAAGTGCTTTTGTACGAGCTCGGAGGTCGAGATCGATCCGCTGTCCAGTGCCCCTATATGCCCGTCACGCTCCGGATAGTAATTCATCGTGTCCACGACGATTCGACCATTGAGCAGTTCTGGATAGATGTCACGCAGGTTCTTCAACGGCACCGTGACCACCACGATGTCGCAGCTGGCGAGAATTGCCAGTTTTGCGACAGTGCTTCCGATATTGCCTGAGCCGATGAGTCCGAGAGTCTCCAAACGATGACACTAATCGCGGCTCGTGATTCCTCGAAATACTGGATCAATGTAGCGGCGTTGAGTATTGGACCTCAGCCTGGACGCGTCACGTCCCGAAAGCGCCGCTTTACAGAGGGGTCTCGCGCCGGGCTATTCGTTGTTGTGCAGGAGTACTTGGTACAGGTTGTGGTCTTGCCATTTCCCGGCGATCTGTAAGTATCGCGGTGCCATCCCGATTTGCCGGAAACCCGCCTTCAACAGCACCCGCTGGGAACCAATATTGTGCAACAGAGTGCCTGCTTCCAGACGGTGCAATCCGAGTTCGTCGCGTGCCTTGCCGACGATCAGATGCACGGCGGCGGACGCTAGGTGTACCCGGCCATGAGGTTGGTGAAACTCGGGCTTGATATTTGGGACAACCTCCGGGCTTAGTGGAGTTGTCTATCACTTCACGTTCCGGAGGTTCCCATGCCTCACGCTAATGCCAGGTTGACGGTTCATGGAAGGGCTTTGCTGGTGCGGCGGGTCGTCAGTGACCGGCGCCCGGTATCTCATGTCGCCAAGGAACTCGGAGTCTCGCGGCAGTGCGCTTCCCGCTGGGTGCCCGTTGCCGAAGCGCCAGTCCTCAACAGTGGCTGACGCCCTTCAGCGGTGTGCAGCCGATCTTTCGCCCCCCGATTGCCAGGCGCTCCGTTAGAACTGACAGGGACTCGGGCCACTCCCCCACACAGCCACGGTAAGGGCTGCCACGTCAATGGAGACGTCAAGACGGGCAATCTTTCACTTGCAACAGGCGCATGCGAGCCCAGTGTTGCCTGCCTATTCGCTTTCGCGGTAGGCGTGCAGCAGCGTATCCGGCAATTGGTCCGATGCATGGGCGGATTGTTCGGCCGTCGCCGTGGGTTGCTTGTGGAACCGATACTCATTGACGGCCACGGATGCCGCTGGCCAGGCAAGGATGACGAACTTCGCCCACACGGGCACGTCGAGAAAAAACACAGACGCTACAGCGGCGACGAGGATGGCCACGGAGGTATATCGGAAGGCTGTCATCGGATGAATCAACCAGCCGCGGAACACACCGGCTAGCTACAGCTGTTGGGCCGACCGGGCCTGCTCCGCTGCCAGCACTTCACAGGTGGCACTGCGGGATTTGAAAATATGACACAGCGACATCTGGTCGGCCGGACGTTTGAGTGGTTAACTGGAAGTGGAAAGCGAAGCCATGCACACGCAACACGGTCCGGCCGGTCAGCAGAGAAGGGTGTCCACGAGGACGACAACTACCCGTCTTCTGATTCAAAGCGTGTTGGCCACCTGGGTCCTCCTCATGAGTTTGCTGGTCAGCGCACATCCTGCCCAAGCTGCCACCCTTAGTGGCCACGACATCTCTTGGCCCCAATGTTCAACCGCAGTTGGCGGGTACGGATTGCCGCTGCCGCCCACGAGCACCCAATTTGTGGTGGTGGGGTTGACCAAGGGCCTGCCGTTTACGGAAAATCCTTGTCTGGGCAGCCAACTCACGTGGGTGCGGAGCAATTCCAAACCGGCCCAGGCGTACACCATGGCCGCGTTCCCCACCGCAAGCCAACTGGTGAGCTACCGCGCGAAGGGTCCGTGGTCACCCACCACCCGTGCCGGGCAACTCTCCAATGTCGGCTACGCGGAGGCGGCCTTCGCCGTGGCGTCCATGGCGCGCAACAACTTCCGACCTGCCATGGTGTGGATCGACGTCGAACCTCGCCCGGCCCAGCCGTGGCCCACCGCGACGGCTGCGGCGCAACGCGAAAACCGCCTCGTCGTCGAGGGGCTGATGCGGGGGCTGCGGGATGCCGGCTATTCGTATGGCCTGTACTCCTTTGCCAGCGGATGGGCGTCAATCACAGCATCCTGGTACCTGCCCGGTGTCCCCGTCTGGGCCACCGCCGGGCGGCTTGACTACCCTACCGAGGCACAGGACCGCTGCGTGCAACCGAGCTTTTCCGGCGGCCGCGTCTATCTGTCCCAGTGGTATGACGATGTTCGTGACTACGACATCACCTGCTCAAACTATGCGTTGAGTGCACTTCCCATGCCCGGATCTATCCTGGCCGGCTCCACCGCCGATTTCAACGGCGACTGGAACAATGACGTTCTGGCCCGCGTGGCAGCGACGAATCAGTTGCGCCTCTATCCAGGCAACGGCAAGGGTACCTTCGCCGCGGGCTCCACGATCGGGACCGGCTGGGGCGGATTCAATGTGTTGGAGACAGTTGGCGACTTCTCCGGTGACGGCCATCGGGACGTGATAGCACGGGCACCGGCAACGGGACAGCTGTGGCTATACCGCGGCAGTGGCAGCGGCGGATGGTTGTCGAAGCAGGTGATAGGCAGTGGCTGGAACGCTTTCGACTCCATTGTTGGCCCCGGGGACATGAACGGTGATCAGCGGGTTGACGTTCTGGCCCGTGAGACAAGCACGGGACGCTTGTGGCTATACCCGGGCAACGGCCGCGGCGGCTGGCTCCCCCGGGTTCTGGTGGGTACCGGCTGGAGCGGGTTCAACACCCTACTGGGACCCGGTGACTGCAACGGTGACGGGACTGCCGACATTCTGGCCCGGGAACGCACCACTGGGCGGCTGTGGTTGTATTCGCGCACAGCTACCGGCGGCTGGAATCCGCGAGTCCTCATCGGAAGCGGCTGGAACGCGTTCCCTGGCCTCATGAGCCCCGGGGACTTCAACGGTGACAGAACTGCCGACGTCGTGGCGTACGACTCTGCGGGCTTACTATGGCTCTACCCGCGCACGGCACAAGGAACATGGAACACGCGCATCCAGGTGGGTCATGGCTGGAATGCCATCAACGCCATTTTCTAGTCAGACATAGGCGATGTGGCCGCTACCTCCGGCACGTCAGAGCAGGGTTGCCGCCTGGTGCAACCACCGCCGCTGGCCGGCGGTCTCGACGGCGCGGCGGTGGTAGTTCGCCCGAACCCAGTCCACGGCGTCGGCGTCGGGGATTCCGGCCATCATGGCCAGCAGCGCTAGGGCCGTGCCGGTTCTCCCAACCCCGCCCCGGCAGCTGATCTCAACCCGCTCCCCCGGCGACCTCTCGAACGCCTCCCGCAAAGCTTCAACAGCATCCGCGCTCGACGCCGGCACACCGAAGTCCCGCCACTTCACCCAGCGGCAGTCCCCTGACGGGTGACTGGGCGCGCGCCCCAGCAAGTACACCGCGAAGTCTGGACGGTCGTCGGTTCGGCGAGCATCACGCAGGCTCGTTCCACGAATGCGCCGGCCATCAGGGAATGCCACCACTGATGCCTGATCTGTCCATGTGTTCATGGCTCCACGGTACGTCAGGGAGGAATGGGCGCCATCGCTCCCACGGGGCTTGCCGGGATCAAGCAGAAGCAGCGGACCGGCTATTGCTGACCGGGGCTGAGCGGGAGCGGCTCTATCGGCTGGTCATTTGCTGTCAGGTCAATCCCGAAGTCCTTGGCAAAGACCACGCGGGTGTCCTTGTAGATGCCGGGATGGTTCTCATCCAACTCAAAGACCCGTGCCCCACGCAGGCGGTTCCGTTCGGCACCGGGCAGGCCATATGCGCCGAATCCGGTCCCCGGAGCGTAGCCCAACTGGACACCGTAGTAGTTGCCCATATACGTGTTCACATGGTCGTGACCCACAAAGTACCCCAGCACATCTCCGCGTTCCAGGAACGCATTGAACAGTCCTGAGTTGATGGGGCCGGGGCACTCATCCTCGTTGCGCTCGCCGACAATCGTGTGCCGGGTGAGCGCCCGTGCGTGGTCGGAGTCCTTGCGGGAGTCAATGCTGGCAAACCACATGTTGCGGTGCTCATGCAAAGCAATATGGCCCCACATCAGTGAGGGAATCTTCTTCCCGTATTTCCGCTCCGTTGCCACCGACAGGTCCCGGTACCAGTTGACCTGATCCATCCGTACCCAGTCCCAGTCCGGGTAGCCCTCAAAACTTTGCCCGTTGATGGCGTCGGGGGCGTACCTGCCCGTGTCGATGAGCCACAGACCAAAGGACGGTACCTTCGAGGTGGCCGACTTGATGAGCAGCTGGGTGTTCGAGGTGCCCGTAAGGTTCGGTGTGGAGTTGGCATTGACGTTGAACTCGTAGCTCTGCAGGAACGTGAGCATCTTCGCCTCGGTCATTCCTGTTCGCGCCAGGGAATCCTCATCATGGTTGCCGAACGTCACGGCCCAGGTGATCTTCCGCCGTTCCATGGGCAGGACCACATGGTTCAAGGCCTGCTTGACCTCCAGTGCCGAGTCGCAACCCCCGGTGATCACGTCACCGTTGATAACAACAAAATCGGGTTTCTCCGCATCAAGGGTTCGCTCCATGAGTTCTATGGTGCGGCGGTCGGTGCGTTCGTCGTCCTGAGTATCATTGAACTGAACAATCTTGAAGGATCCGTCGGGCCGGAACGCAAGGCTCGGCTTGGCCGGCTTCGGCCCGGGAGCCGCGTCGCTCTCGGACCCCGCCGCCACGGTGATGCCCAGCGCCCCAAGGGTTCCCGCGGCAGCCATTGCTGCCCTCCGGCTGAGTTTTGGCTGGTTGATGCTTGCCGTCATAGCTACCTCTCCAACGTGGTGCGGCGCCTGTTTGGGCCGCGGTTGCATCATGAGAGTAGAGATCCGCCGTAGCCAGAACCTCAACGTCAGGCGGCTGGCTCGGGAACAGTGGGTGAACTACCTGTACGACGCCGGTCCCGCACCGAGGTGGAAAAGGTGCGGGACCGGCGTCGTCGGGGAAGAAGTCGTGGCCTAGAACGGCTTGGTGGGCAAGTATTTGCCGTCGAGAGTGATGACAGCACGGGAGCCGCCGTCGGGGTCCTCAACCTTTTTGATGTCGAGCTTGAAGTTAATGGCGCTGATGATGCCGTCGCCGAACTCCTCGTGCACCAAGGCCTTCAAGGTGGTTCCGTAAACCTGCAACATTTCGTAGAAGCGGTAGATGGTGGGGTCGGTGGGGATGCCGCCGGGAATGCTGCCACGCAGCGGAATGGTCTGCAACAGTGCTGTGGCGTCGCGGCCCAGCTCCAGTTGGGTGCTGACTGCTTCCGCCGCCGCTGCGGGCAGCGGGTGCTGCCCCAATAGGGCTGCCGTCACGAATGCCACGCTCAGGCCGGTGCCTTCGCACAGCTGCGCCCAGGAGAGGTCCTTGCGCAGTTTGGTGTCGATGATGGTCTCCGTCAATGCTTCGCGGCGGCCTTGGGTGTTTTGGGCATGAATCATGGTGTTTTCTCTTTCTATTGTGAAGAATTTAGGCGCGGATGCCGGCGTGGGCCTGGCTGTGCTGCTGGTGGCTTGTTAGTTCCCTGAAGTGGCCCGTCGCCTCATCGAGCACATCCATGTGTCCGCTCTGGATGTCAAAGGCCCACCCGTGCAGGCTTACCTTCCCCTGGTCCAAGGCGCGGGCCACTGCCGGGTGCGTTTTGATGTTGGCCAATTGGGCCCTGACGTTGCCGCGAACCAGGGCGCTAAGTTGTTCTCCCGCTGTGGCGTGCTGCTGGGAGTCGTTGACAGCCTTGGCTGCGGTGGCGTGGGCCAACCAGCCTGCCACTGCCGGCAGGTGGGCCAGGTTCGCCCCCTGCATCAATGCGGTCATGGCGCCACAATCGGAGTGTCCGCAGATCACAATGTCGCGCACGCCCAAAACTGCCACGGCATACTCAACGCTGGCGCTGACTCCGCCCGGTTGCTGACCATAGGCGGGCACAATGTTTCCGGCGTTCCGGATGACGAAGAGGTCACCGGGCTCCTGTTGGGTGAGTAGCTCCGGCACAACACGGCTGTCCGAGCACGCAATGAAAAGTGTCCCGGGACTTTGTTGTCCGGCCAAGCTGCCAAAAAGTTCCGCGCGTTCCGGGAATGCCTCGCGGCGGAACTTCAAATATCCGTCGATGATTTCTTGCATTTACGTCTCCTTCTGATGGGCTGTTGTTTCAAGCATGAAGGAGAATAGCTATAGTGTCCAAGACTCATTTACAATCAAATCAATAGCCATTTTCTATAGTTGGAGCGTCATGGAGTTACGACAGATCAGTTATCTGGCGGCTGTAGCCGAGCATCAGAACTTCACGCGGGCGGCGGCGGCCCTCCATATTTCACAGCCAACCCTGTCGCAACAAATCAAGGCGCTGGAGAGAAGTCTCAAAGTTCAGCTGCTGGATAGGTCTGGGCGAACTGTGCGCCTCACGGATGCCGGGGCCAGCTACCTGCTCTACGCACACCGGGCCCGGCGTGAACTGCAGGCAGCGCAGCGCGCCATCCACGACGTCCAAGACTTGCGGCGCGGTTCGCTCCGCTTGGCCATGACGCCGTCGTTCACGTCGTACTTGATGGGCCCACTGGCGGAGCAGTTCAACGCTCGCTACCCCGGGATTGTGCTGAGCGTCAGGGAGATGACGCAGGACAGCATTGAGGCCGCGTTGGCGAGCGACGACCTTGACCTGGGGGTAGCTTTTTCGAAGACCCGGTCGGCGGACATTGCTGTACAGGAACTGTTTGTGGAGGAACTGCAGCTGGTGGTGGGGGCATCCCATCCGGGTGCGGAGAACGTGGCACATTTCACGCCGGAGGGCTGGGATGCACAATCGCTGGTGCTTCTCAGTCGCGATTTTTCGACTCGGGCGCACATCGATAACTATTTCCAGGCCAACGGCATTTCCCCGCGAATCTCCATTGAAGCGAACTCCATTAGCGCCATCGTTGAGATCGTCGGCCGCGGGCAGCTGGCCACTGTGCTGCCCCGGGCCATTGCGCAGCACCACCCGGGGTTGCACTCGATTCCGTTGACGCCCGCCATTGCGCCACGTACGGCAGCCCTGTTGCGGCGCAAAGGCGCGTACCATAGCTTCGCCGCTAAGGCCTTCGCCCGGATGGCCATGGAATGGCAGCATTGAAGCGGGCACCAACGCCAAACGGCACCCATCCGCAGGGATGAGTGCCGCCGTCGTACATGAAGCAGAAAATTAGCCCATCAGGGCTGAACCGACAAAGGGGTCCACGGCCAGCGACAGGAACACCAGCGTCAGGTAGGTGATGGAGACATGGAAGACCTTCATGGCGTTCTTCTTCGTCACCAGGTCCTTCGTGGAGTTGCTGTACAAGGTGTGAGCCTCAACCAGGAACCAGATACCGGCCGCGGCTGTTGTCACCGTGTAAACAATGCCGGCGCCACCGAGCGGGATCATCAGCAGTGAACAGGCCACCATGGCCCAGGTGTACAAAACAACCTGGACAGCAACAGTGCGTGAACCGGCAATGGCGCCGAGCATGGGCACGTTAACGGCGTTGTAGTCGTCGCTGTAGCGCATTGACAGGGGCCAGTAGTGCGGGGGTGTCCACAAGAAGATGATCATGAACAAGATCACAGCAGGCCACTGCACGGTATTTGTCACAGCCGCCCAGGCGATCAGCACCGGCATGCAGCCCGCGGCCCCGCCCCAGACAATGTTTTGCGAGGTACGGCGCTTGAGGATGAGCGAGTACACCACCACGTACAAGAAGATGGCGCCAATGCCCAAGATGCCTGTCAGTGGGTTGATGCTCCACAGCAGGACCACGGCGAGGACCGTCAAAACCCAGGAGAAAACCAACGCCTCACGCGGGGTGATGACGCCCGTCACCAGGGGGCGTTTGGAGGTGCGGTTCATGATCTTGTCAATGTCGCGGTCAATGTAGCAGTTGAAAGCGCCGGACGCGCCAGCTGCCAGCGCCCCGCCGACCATGGTGGCAACCATGAGCCACAGGCTGGGAACGCCTGTCTTGCCGGCAAAGCCGTGCGCATAGAACATGGTGGGCAACGTGGTAACCAGCAGCAGCTCCACAACCCGGGGCTTTGTCAGGGCCAAGTATCCCTTGGCCTTCTCGGCAAAACCCACTGAACCGTTAGCCGAGGTTCCCGCGGTCGGGGCATGCATTGCACTCACGTGTACTGTCACCATGTTTTCATTGTTGATTCGGCGCTGTGGCGTCGCCTCCCGCCGCAACATGCGCGCGGAGGGCAAAGCCATCCCTATAATACCCGTCCGAAGCGTCCCGGAGCGAAACTCGCTAAAGTCAAGTGCGCGCTTCTGAGTTCTCAACATGTGAAAACCAATCACGGATTTGGTCCGGGGTCGTGTAGTTTTAGAATCGCCTGACCGTGTGTGATCAAGCGACTCACAGCACTCGTGAGACTAAGCTTGAAGTAGCTGAAAGCAACACCAAAGGGCAGGGCCCTGAATCAGCCGCCAAAGCTTGGGACTATTGCTTCGGCGCGCACGCTTGCCCTGCAGCTGCATTATTTTGCCCATAACGAGAGGGACCTGTCAGTGTCACATCTGGATTTGCCAACGTTCACCTGGACCGCCAACGATCAGCGCGCAGTGGATACTGCCCGAATTCTGGCCGCTGATGCAGTAGAGAAGGTGGGTAACGGCCACCCCGGTACGGCGATGTCGCTGGCTCCTGCCGCCTACCTGTTGTTCCAGAAGGTCATGCGCATTGACCCCAAGAATCCTGATTGGATGGGTCGCGACCGTTTCATCCTTTCCCCGGGGCACACGTCCCTGACGTTGTACGTCCAGCTTTTCCTTTCCGGCTACGGCCTGGAACTGGATGACCTTGCGGCGCTGCGCACCTGGGGTTCCCTGACACCGGGCCACCCCGAGTACAAGCACACAGCCGGCGTGGAGATCACCACGGGCCCGTTGGGTCAGGGCCTGGCCTCGGCTGTTGGCTTCGCCTACTCCCAGCGCCGGATGCGCGGCCTCATGGACCCCGACGCCGCCCCGGGCACCAGCCCCTTCGACCACACTGTCTGGGTCATTGCCTCCGACGGTGACATGCAAGAGGGTGTTACCAGTGAGGCTTCCAGCCTTGCCGGTCACCAGGAACTGGGCAACATGGTTGTCATCTATGACTCCAACCACATCTCCATTGAAGATGACACCAACATCTCCTACTCCGAAGACGTGCTCAAGCGCTACGAAGCCTATGGCTGGCATGTGCAGCGCGTCGACTGGACCAGGACGGGCGAATACGTCGAAGACGTTGCCGAACTCCACGCAGCCCTGGCAGCGGCTAAGGCCGAGACCACCAAGCCGTCCCTGATTTCCCTGCGCACCATCATTGGGTTCCCGTCGCCGAAGAAGCAGAACACCGGCGGCATCCACGGTTCAGCCCTGGGTGCAGCAGAGGTTGCCGCCCTGAAGGACGTCCTGGGCTTTGACCCGGCGAAGCACTTCGACGTTGACCCGGCCATCCTGGCACACGCCCGTGAGCTGCTTGCCCGTGGCGCCGACGCTCGCGCGGAGTGGAACGTTGGCTTCGCGGCGTGGCAGAACGCCAACCCGGAGCAGGCAGCGCTGTTGGAGCGGATCGAAAAGAAAGAACTCCCGGCCAACTGGGAGGAAAACCTGCCCGTCTTTGAAAGCGGCAAGGACGTGTCCACCCGTGCCGCCTCCGGCAAGGTCCTGAACGCCATTGGCGGTGTGCTGCCCGAACTGTGGGGCGGTTCCTGCGATTTGGCGGGCTCGAACAACACCACCATCGAAGGCGCCGGCTCCTTCGTTCCTGCCGCCAAGCAGACCGACACCTGGTCAGGTGGCCCCTACGGCCGCGTCCTGCACTTTGGTATCCGTGAGCACGCGGCCGCATCGATCGTGAACGGTATTCACCTGGGCGGGCCCACCCGTGCGTTCTCCGGTACGTTCCTGATCTTCAGCGACTACCAGCGCCCGGCCATCCGCCTCAGCGCCCTGATGGGTGTTCCCTCCATTTACGTGTGGACCCACGACTCCATCGGTTTGGGTGAAGACGGACCCACCCACCAGCCCGTCGAGCAGCTTTCGAGCCTGCGCGCCATTCCAGGCTTGGACGTGGTGCGCCCCGGTGACTCCAACGAAGTTTCTGCCGCATGGCAGAAGATCCTCGAAACCACCAGCAACCCGGCAGGTATTGTCCTGACTCGTCAGAACATTCCCACCTACTCCCGCGGCGCCGGCGTTGCAACGGCCACCGAATTCGGTTCCGCCAGCGGCGTTGCCCACGGCGGCTACGTGCTGGCCGAGGCCGTGTCCGACGGCGCCGTTGTCACCCCTGCTGTCATCTTGATCGCCACAGGGTCCGAGGTGCAGCTGGCCGTTGAGGCTCGCGAAGCATTGCAGGCCGAGGGCATCGCCACCCGTGTTGTCTCCATGCCGTGTGTTGAGTGGTTCAACGCCCAGCCGGCCCAGTACCGCGAGCAGATTCTGCCGTCCGCCGTCAAGGCCCGCGTATCCGTTGAAGCCGGTCTGGCTTTGGGCTGGCGCGAGTTTGTTGGCGACGCCGGCCGTTCCATCTCACTGGAGCACTTTGGCGCCTCGGCTGACTACAAGATCCTCTTCAAGGAATTCGGCATCACCACCGAGGCAGTCGCTGCCGCAGCCAAGGACTCCTTGGTAGCAGCCAACTCCTCCCTGGCGGCCGCCAACTCCTAAGCACCACAGGCTGGCTTGTCCGGCCACCGTGTCTTCACCCTGTTGCCCAAGCCGCCGGCCCTGGCGGGCGGCTCGGGCAACAGAACTATCGTTCCTGCAGAGCGCTTTAAGGCAGGGCCTTCATCTTAAGGAAGTAGCAAAATGACTCATTCCACTCCCACAGCAGCACTTTCCGCAGCCGGTGTCTCCATCTGGCTCGATGACTTGTCCCGCGCACGCTTGAGCAGCGGCAGCTTGCAAAAGCTCATTGACGACAAGAGCGTTGTTGGCGTCACGACCAACCCCAGCATCTTCGAGGCGGCCATCACCAAGAGCGATGACTACAAGCCCGAACTGAAGGCCTTCTCCGCCGCCGGCGTGAACGCCGAAGACGCCGTCTTTGAAATCACCACCTCCGACGTGGCAGCAGGTTGCGAGCTGTTCGCACCCATCGCAGCAGCCACCCACGGTGTTGACGGCCGCGTCTCCATCGAAGTTGACCCGCGCAAGGCATGGGACACAGCGGGCACGTTCGCCGAGGCCAAGCGCCTCTACGCCAAGGTGGCCAAGAAGAACGTCTACATCAAGATCCCGGCCACCCTTGAAGGTCTGGAGGCCATCACGGCCACACTCGGCGAAGGCATCAGCGTCAACGTCACCTTGATCTTCTCGTTGGACCGCTACCGCGCAGTCATGAACGCTTTCCTGAGCGGCCTGGAACTGGCCAAGGCCAACGGTCACAAGCTGGCAGACATCCACTCAGTGGCTTCCTTCTTCGTTTCCCGCGTTGACCTGGAAATCGACAGCCGCCTCGATGCCATCGGCACCGAGGAAGCCACCGCACTGAAGGGCAAGGCGGGCCTCGCCAACGCGCGCCTGGCCTACCAGGCCTTTGAGGAAGTCCTCGCCTCCGAGCGTTGGGCCCTGCTGGCCGACGCCGGTGCACTCCCCCAGCGCCCGCTCTGGGCTTCCACGGGTGTCAAGAACCCGGCCTACCCGGACACCTTGTACGTGACCGAACTGGTGGCCGCCAACGTGGTCAACACCATGCCGGAAAAAACACTGGATGCAACGTATGACCACGGCGTCGTCACGGGCGACACCATCACGGGCAGCTACGAGGCGTCCAACGCCTTGCTGAACCAGCTCGAGGGGTTGGGGATCTCCTACAACGAGGTCGTCAAGGTGTTGGAGACCGAGGGCCTGGACAAGTTCGTGGCCAGCTGGAAAGAACTCCTCAACCACGTCCAGGAAGCTCTGGACGCTGCAGGGGCGGAAGGCTAGGAACTATGACATCACTGGCATTTGCGGCCACAGGCGCCGCTCAGGAAGCAGGGTCCACGCAGCTGCTAACACTCGTGGCAGATCAGGTGGCGTCGCGGATTTTCGCCAAAGACGCCACCCTGTGGGGCCCCGCTGCAGAAGCAGAATCAGCCATTCGTTTGGGCTGGGTGGAGGCGGCAGAAGTCTCCGCACCCCTGGTTGAGCAGATCACCGCCTTGCGCGCCGAGCTGCGGGCTGAAGGCGTCAACCATATTGTGCTGTGCGGCATGGGCGGCTCGTCCCTGGCGCCGGAGGTCATCACCGGTACTGCCGGGGTTGAGCTGACAGTTTTGGATAGCACCGACCCGGACCAGGTGCGCGCAGCTGTCAGCGACCGGCTGGCCACCACTGCCGTTGTGGTTTCCTCCAAGTCGGGTTCCACCCTGGAAACCGACTCGCAGCGACGCATCTTTGAGGCGGAGTTCACGGCCGCCGGCATTGATGCGAAGGCACGCATCATCATTGTCACCGACCCGGGCTCACCGCTGGACGTCGTCGCCAGGGAGGCTGGATACCGCAAGGTGTTCAACGCCGACCCCAATGTGGGTGGCCGCTACTCAGGCCTGACAGCCTTTGGGCTGGTTCCGTCGGGCTTGGCCGGGGCGGACATTGCCGCCCTGTTGGACTCTGCCGAAGAGGCCGGCGAAATGCTCCGCGACGACGACGTGGACAATGTTGGCTTGCGGTTGGCAGCAGCCCTGGGTGGCACCGCACCGTTGCGCAACAAGATTGTCATTGTGGAGGACGGCTCCGGCATGATCGGTTTCGCCGACTGGGCCGAGCAGCTCATTGCTGAGTCAACGGGCAAGTTGGGCACCGGCGTCCTGCCGGTTGTGGCCGATGCCCACTCCCCCGAAGTGGTTTCCGGTGCTGAGGACGTTCTGGTAGTGCGGCTGGTAGCCGGGGACGCCGACGTCGAACTTCGTGAAAATGAGGTCAGCATTGCCGGGGATCTCGGCGCGCAGATGATGGTGTGGGAATTTGCCACAGCCGTCGCCGGCCGCTTGTTGGGGATCAACCCCTTCGACCAGCCGGATGTGGAGGCAGCCAAGTCTGCTGCCCGCGGACTGTTGGATGCAACCCCGGTGCCAACTCCGGCGTTGTTCACCGACGGTGCCATTGAGGTTCGCACCGCCAACGACGACGCCGCATGGTTGGCCGGGGCAGGCACGGTTGAGCAGGCGATCACCGCCCTGCTCGGCACGCTGGCCCAGGATGGTTACCTCAGCGTCCAGGTGTACCTGGACCGACTGGCGAACGCACCACTGGCGGGGGTCCGCAACGACTTGGCGGCCCTGAGTAACCGTCCCGTCACGTTCGGGTGGGGGCCGCGCTTCTTGCACTCCACCGGACAGTTCCACAAGGGCGGTCCCGCCGTGGGAGTGTTCTTGCAGGTTACCGGCGACGCGCAAGCGGATTTGGCCATTCCGGAACGGCCGTTTAGTTTTGGGGAGCTGATTTCCGCTCAGGCCGCCGGCGACGCCACCGTGCTGGCTGATCACGGACGCCCGGTGCTGCGCCTTCATCTCACCGATGTGGCCGCCGGTGTTGCACAACTCAAGACTGTGGTGGCCGGACTCGCCGGCCAGCACACCGACGTATAAGGTAACTTCTCAACAGATGCCCACCTCCGCCGCAACACACCATGAAAACCCGCTCCGGGACAGTCGGGATCGCCGACTGTCCCGCGTTGCGGGCCCGTCCTCGCTGGTGCTCTTTGGAGTTACCGGTGACCTGGCGCGCAAGAAGCTCATGCCCGCCGTCTACGACCTCGCAAACCGCGGCTTGCTGCCGCCCAGTTTCGCTTTGGTCGGTTTTGGTCGCCGTGAATGGTCTGATTCGGACTTCGCCGCCCAGGTGAAAACCTCCGTGCAGGCTCATTGCCGGACGCCTTTTGATGAGAGCGTGTGGCATCAGCTCAGCGAGGGCATCCGTTTTGTCCAGGGCGCCTTTGATGACCATGCGGCCTTTGAACGTTTGAAGGTGACACTGGCCGAACTGGACACCACCCGGGGCACCAGCGGCAACCACGCGTTTTACCTCTCCATTCCGCCGAAGGCTTTTGAATTGGTGTGCCGTCAGCTCTCCGAGCATGGTTTGGCGCAAGGCACCGATGAGAGTTGGCGTCGTGTGGTGATTGAGAAGCCCTTTGGGCACAACCTCGAATCAGCCCGTGCCCTCAATGACATTGTGGAGTCGGTGTTCCCGCAGGACGCCGTCTTCAGGATTGACCACTACCTGGGCAAGGAAACCGTCCAGAATATTTTGGCGTTGCGTTTTGCCAACCAGTTCTTTGAGCCGCTGTGGAACGCCAACTATGTTGACCACGTGCAGATCACCATGGCCGAGGACATTGGCACCGGTGGACGTGCCGGCTACTACGACGGTGTGGGTGCCGCCCGCGACGTCATCCAAAACCACCTGCTGCAGCTGCTCGCCCTGACTGCCATGGAGGAGCCGATTTCTTTCGACGCCGATCACTTGCGGGCCGAGAAGGAAAAAGTGCTGGCCGCTGTCAAGCTGCCGGAGGACCTGTCCACGCATTCTGCGCGCGGTCAGTTCGCTGGCGGGTGGCAGGGCGGCGAGCACGTGCTTGGCTACCTGGAGGAAGAGGGCATTCCGGCCGATTCCAGCACGGAGACGTTTGCCGCCATCCGGCTGGACATCCACACGCGCCGATGGTCGGGAGTTCCCTTCTACCTGCGCGCCGGCAAACGGTTGGGCAGGCGAGTCACCGAGATCGCCGTCGTCTTCAAGCGTGCACCAAATCTGTTGTTCACCGATCATCAGGAAGATGACTTCGGCCAGAACGCCGTGGTGATCCGGGTGCAGCCCGACGAGGGCGTCACCATCAGGTTCGGTTCGAAGGTGCCTGGCACGCAGATGGAGGTCCGCGACGTCACCATGGACTTTGGCTATGGCCACGCCTTTACCGAATCAAGCCCCGAAGCGTATGAGCGCCTGATCCTTGATGTGTTGCTGGGTGAGCCGCCGCTGTTCCCCCGCCACGAAGAAGTTGAACTGTCCTGGAAGATCCTTGACCCGTTTGAGGAGTTCTGGGCGGCCGAGGGCAAACAACCTGAGGCCTATGATCCCGGCAGCTGGGGCCCGCCGTCGTCAGATGAACTGTTGAAACGAGATGGAAGGACGTGGCGTAGACCGTGATAGTTGAACTCCCCGACACCACAACGTCCAAGATCACCAAGGAAATTGTCAAGCTGCGTGAGCAGGGCGGCGTTGTTGCCCTGGGCCGCGTGTTGACACTTGTGGTGATCACCCAGCGTGGCAGTGAAGAAGAAGCGATTGAGGCTGCCAACCTGGCCAGCCGCGAACACCCGTGCCGGATCATTGTGCTTGCGGCAGGCTCGGAGCAGGATCCAACCCGCCTTGACGGTGAGATTCGTGTGGGCGGCGACGCCGGAGCCTCCGAGGTCATTGTGCTGCACGGTTACGGTGAACTTGCGGCGGAAAATGAGTCGCTGGTGTCTGCGCTGCTCCTGCCGGATGCGCCAATCGTTGCTTGGTGGCCCAACTGTGCCCCCGAAAAGCCCAGTGAGTCGCCGGTGGGCCGGATCGCTCACAGGCGCATCACCGACTCGGCCAACGCCGCCGATCCGCGCGACGCCCTCAAGCACATTGGCGAAACGTATGCGGCCGGCGACACGGACTTGGCGTGGACCCGACTGACCAATTGGCGCATCCAGCTGGCGGCTACCTTGGACAGGTACGACGGCGCGGATCCCATCACCGGGCTGCAGGTGGAAGGCGCCAGTGACTCCCCCAGCACCTTGTTGTTGGCTTCCTGGCTGCACAGGGCGCTCAACGTGCCCATAGTGGTCCGTGAAGATTCCAGCGGGACGGGCATCCGCACGGTTATTATTGAACGCAGCAAGGGCAACGTGGTGCTGACACGTCCCGGGGCGAACGAGGCTTCCCTGACCCAGCCCGGTCAACCCGGCCAGCAAATCTCCCTGCCGCGCCGTTCACTCCAGGACTGTCTGGCCGAGGAACTGCGCCGGCTAGATCCCGACGACGTATTTGGCGAAGTAGTCACCGACGGCTTGCGCAAGTTGCTGGCAGAAGAAAAGGTTATTCAGTCATGAGCTCCACCGTTCGTATCACCAAGCACCCCTCCTTCGATGTTCTGGCCGCCACGACCGCTGCCCGGCTGATCACCCGCCTGTTGGATGTCCAGAGCGAACGTGGTGAAGCCACAGTGGTTCTGACAGGTGGCAGCGTTGGTATCGCAACGCTGCGCGAGATTGCCCTGGCCCCCGCCCGGCTGGCGGTTGACTGGAGCAAGGTCAACTTCTGGTTTGGCGATGACCGTTTTGTGCCCACCGACTCCGCTGAGCGGAACGCCGGCCAGGCAGCGCAGGCGCTACTGAACCACATTGACGTTGACCCTGCCCGGGTTCACATCATGGCCGCATCCGACACCGTTGCCGACCTCGACGAGGCAGTGACGCTCTATGCTGACGAGTTGGCCCGGGCTGCGCAGCAGGAATGGGAGAACAGCGACGACGCTTCCGAGCAGGCGCCCACCGTTCCCCGCTTCGACGTGCTGTTGTTGGGCCTTGGCCCCGACGCTCATATTGCCTCACTGTTCCCGGACAGGGCCGGTATCCGTGCCACGGGAAGCAACGTGGTGGGGGTGCACAACTCCCCCAAGCCGCCGGCGTCGCGGGTTTCCTTGACGCTGGAGGCCATCAACTCGGCCCAAGAAATTTGGCTTGTGGCGGCAGGGGCTGACAAGGCGGCAGCTGTGGGTCTTGGCCTGGCTGGCGCCAACACGGTGCAGGTGCCGGCCTCGGGTGCCCGTGGCAGGAACAAGACCCTGTGGCTGCTCGATGAGCAATCGGCCGCGAAAGTTCCCGCGCAGTTGCTGCGTCGCGAACGTTAGCCCCTCCCCCACCGACGCTATCGCAGCAGTGGCGTGTTTTTCCTTGACGCTATCGCAGCAGTGGCTCCTGCCGGGCCGGTAGGTATTGCCAGAATTTGGCTGTGCAGCCACTGAGTAGTGCGATAGCGTTGCCGGAAATCAAGCCACTGCTGCGATAGCGTCGCCGGGGGCGATGGCAAAGAAGAGGTCCCGCCCGGCACATGCCGGACGGGACCTCTTCTTTGAGCCTATATGCTGCTTAGCTGTAGGACATGATCAGGCCCAGGCCGATGATCACAACGCCCCAGGTGATACCCAGGACCACAGTGAAGCGGTTCAAGTTACGCTCAGCAACGCCGGAGGAGCCAAGGTTTGAGCTCATGCCGCCGCCAAACATGTCTGACAGTCCGCCGCCGCGGCCCTTGTGCAGCAAGATCAGCAAGGTCAGCAGCAAGCTGGTGACACCCAAAAGGATCTGCAGGGCGATGTGTAGTGTTTCCACGAGGGGCCTTTCAGCATGGTAATGAGGTAACTCACGAAGAGGTGGTTTACATAAGCCGCGTACCAGCCTGTGCAACAGGTCAGGGACGCGCTATGTTCGCCCCAAGTCTATCCGTGTCCACCCGCACATGGCGAATGGACACGGGCAGTGGGTGCGTATTCGCTAGTTCGTGACGAGGTGGTTCTCAAAGCGGGCAATGCTGGCAAACTCGCCGGCATCCAGGCTGGCACCGCCCACCAATACACCGTCAACATCGCGCCCGGCCATGATGGCGCCAACGTTGTTGGCCTTCACCGAACCGCCGTACAGCAGGCGGGTCTTGGCGGCCGTATCGCCGTCAAAGAGTTCGCCAAGTTCGGCCCTGATGGCTGCACACATTTCCTGAGCATCGTCAGGCCCGGCAACCTCGCCGGTACCGATGGCCCAGACGGGCTCGTAGGCAATAACCAGTGTGGCGGCCTGCTCGGCACTCAACCCGGCGACGCCTGCGCGCACCTGGGCGAGCGTGTGCTCAACATGGGTGCCGGCTTGGCGGATCTCAAGGCCCTCGCCGGCACACAGTACCGGGGTGACGTCGTTGCGGAACGCGGCCTTGACCTTGGCGTTGAGCAGTTCATCGCTCTCACCATGGATGCTGCGGCGTTCGCTGTGGCCGACCAAAACGTAGGCGCAACCAAGCTTGTTCAGGAAGGCTCCTGAAATGTCACCCGTGTACGCGCCCGAATCCTGATCGGACAGGTCCTGTCCACCGTAGACAAGCTTGAGCTTGTCGCCCTGGACAAGTGTCTGAACTCCACGTAGGTCAGTGAACGGGGGGAAAACTGCAACCTCTACCCGGCTGAAATCGTGGCGGGCATCGGAAAGTGTCCAGGCGAGCTTCTGCAGCAAGGTGATGCCCTGGACATGGTCCATGTTCATCTTCCAGTTGCCGGCAATTAGCGGTGTCCGGTCGAAATTACCGTTGGTTGAAGTCGTCATCGCTGTCTCGTTTCTTGCGTAGCTATATCAAAACCTGAAAAGTTGCGCCAGATGGCGCGAGAAAAGGCGGCGGCAGGATCATCCCGCCGCCGCCTTTCAGCTTAGCGCTCTAGTGCGCTCAGCCCCGGAAGTTCCTTACCTTCAAGGAACTCCAGGCTGGCTCCACCACCGGTGGAGATGTGACCGAAGGCCGAGTCGGCGAACCCGAGGGTGCGCACGGCTGCTGCTGAGTCGCCGCCGCCAACGACTGTGAAGCCGCCATTGGTGCTGTTGGTGCTCAACGCACCGGCCACGGCACGCGTTCCTTCGGCGAACGCTGCGAACTCGAACACGCCCATGGGCCCGTTCCAGAACACAGTCTTCGCCTGCGCAATAGCAGTGGCGAAGGCTGCCCCGGACAACGGACCAATGTCCAGACCCAGGCCGCCGGCGCCGAAGGAGCTTTCCTCGATGGCATCCGCGGCAACCACTTCGTGGCTGGCGTCGGCCGCGAAGCCTGAGGCAACCACAACATCAGTCGGCAACACAAACGTGGTGCCGGCAGCGGCCGCACGGTCCAGGTAGTCCTGGACCACGGGAATCTGGTCAACTTCCAGCAGTGATGCGCCAACCCTGTGGCCCTGTGCTGCGAGGAAGGTGAACAGCATGCCGCCACCCACCAGGATGGTGTCTGCCTTGCCGAGGAGGTTGTCAATGACAGCCAACTTGTCGGAAACCTTAGACCCGCCCAGAACCACAACATAGGGGCGTTCGGTGTTGGTGGTCAGCTTGCGCAGGACCTCCAACTCGGTACGCACCAGATCGCCCTGGTAGGACGGCAGAATCTTGGCAATGTCAAAGACGCTGGCGTGCTTACGGTGAACAGCGCCAAAAGCGTCGTCGACGTAAGCGCCGTGCTCCCCCGTCAACGCTGCAAGTTCGGCGGCAAATGCAGCCCGTTCGGCGTCGTCCTTGGACGTTTCCCGGGCGTCGAAACGCACGTTCTCCAACACCAGGACAGAACCGTCCGCCAAAGCCGCGGCAGCGGCTTTGGCTGCAGGACCTGTGGTGTCAGCGGCCAGGGTGGCGTTGAGCTCGGGAGCCAACTCGGCCAGGCGGGCAACGGCCGGAGCCAAGGAGTACTTGGCTTCCGGTGCGCCCTTGGGCCGGCCCAGGTGGGCACTGAGCAGAACCTTGGCACCGGCGTCGGCCAATGCCTTGATCCCGGGCAGGGAGGCCCTGATGCGGCCGTCGTCGGTGACTGTAGAGCCGTCAAGCGGCACGTTCAAATCACTACGGATAAGAACGTACCGCCCGCGGACACCTTCATCGATGAGTTCGCTGAGGGTGTGAAGTGTCATTTATGCGCCTTAGAGCTTGGAGGCTACGAGCTCGGTCAAGTCGACCAGTCGGTTGGAGTAGCCCCACTCGTTGTCGTACCAGGAAACAACCTTAACCTGGTTGCCAATGACCTTGGTCAGGCCAGAGTCAAAGATGGAGGAGGCCGGGTCACCAACAATGTCCGAGGACACGATCGGGTCTGCGGTGTACGTCAGGTAGCCGGCGAGCTTGCCTTCGGCTGCTGCAGCCTTGTAAGCGGCGTTGACTTCCTCAACGGTTACTTCACGGCTCACAGTGGCTGTCAGGTCGGTGGCTGAACCTGTGGGGACGGGAACGCGGATGGCGTAACCATCCAGCTTGCCCTTGAGCTCGGGCAGGACCAGGCCGATGGCCTTGGCTGCACCGGTGGAGGTCGGGATCATGTTCAACGCAGCGGCACGGGCACGGCGCAGGTCGCCGTGGGGGCCGTCCTGCAGGTTCTGATCGGCGGTGTAGGCGTGGATGGTGGTCATCAGGCCACGCTCCAAACCGAAGTTGTCGTTCAAGACCTTGGCCAGCGGCCCCAGGCAGTTGGTGGTGCATGATGCGTTAGAGATGATGTGGTGCGCAGCCGGATCGTACAGTTCGTCGTTGACGCCCAAAACGATGGTGATGTCTTCATTCGACGCCGGAGCGGAGATGAGGACCTTCTTGGCACCGGCATCGAGGTGCTTTTGTGCGTCGGCAGCCTTGGTGAAGAAGCCCGTGGACTCGATGACAATGTCAACGCCCAATTCGCCCCAGGGAAGGTTGGCGGGGTCGCGCTCAGCCAAAACGGTGATGGTCTTGCCGTCAACCACCAAGTGGCCGTCAACAACCTCTACGGAAACGGACAAGCGGCCGTTGACGGAGTCATACTTGAGCAGGTGTGCCAAGGCCTCGGGGCTGGTGAGGTCGTTGACAGCAACAATCTCAATGTCGGCGCCCTGAGCAAGTGCGGCGCGGAAGTAGTTGCGGCCAATGCGGCCGAACCCGTTAATACCAATACGAGTAGTCACTTAGTTCTCTCCTTGAGTGCTCTTGCGAGCACACGTAGTCAGGTTGAAGGTCACCTTCAACCATTGTTTCCCGCACGACGTTGGGCAGAGATTCTTTCGATGGCGCGCATCGACAAGCGCGCCCCGTGATCTATATTACGTTCTATGGTGCCCGCCCCGTTAATCCTACGGAGCGGGCGTCCATATGTTGGTCAGAAACACCGTTGAAAAATGGTGTTTGCTCGTTACGGCAGGATCAAGCCTGTGGCGTTCTTGCGGGCCGCCTCAAAGCGCTTGGAGACGTCCGCCCAGTTCACAATGTTCCAGAAGGCCTTGACGTAGTCAGCCTTGACGTTGACGTAGTCCAGGTAGAAGGCGTGCTCCCACATGTCCAACATCAGCAACGGGGTGGTCGCTACGGGAACGTTGCCCTGCTGGTCGAAGAGCTGCTCGATCAGGATGTTGCCGCCGAGGCCTTCGTAGGACAGCAAGGCCCAGCCGGAACCCTGGATGCCCATGGCGGCTGCGGTGAAGTGTGCGCGGAAGGCGTCGAAGGAACCAAACGCGTCATCAATCGCTGCGGCCAACTCGCCTGTGGGCTTGTCGCCACCCTCGGGGGAAAGGTTGTTCCAGAAGATGGAGTGGTTGGTGTGGCCACCCAAGTTGAACGCCAGGTCTTTGGAGTACTTGGCAACGTTGGCGAAGTTGTTGCTCTCGCGTGCCTCAGCCAGCTGGTCCAGAGCCAGGTTGGCTCCTGCAACATAGGCAGCGTGGTGCTTGCTGTGGTGCAGTTCCATGATGCGGGCGGAAATATTGGGCTCCAGGGCAGCATAGTCATAGCTGAGTTCTGGAAGTGTGTACTTAGTCACGGTTCCTCCGTTGCGATTCTTCATCTTTGGTGTTGCCAGCGGTACATATCCGGCACGGTAAAACCGTCTGGAACAGGCGGCTCTTTCTCTACTCTTTCATACTAGGCAGTCTAGGTATCGAGCATGTCGAAAGTGACGTTCGACTCAGTACCCGGAATGCCCAAGTCCTTGGCTTTCTTATCCGCCATGGCCAGCAGCCGGCGAATACGTCCGGCAATGGCGTCCTTGGTCAGCGGCGGGTCGGCCAACCTGCCCAGCTCATCCAAACTGGCCTGCTTGTGGGCCACGCGCAAAGCGCCGGCATACTTCAAATGGTCCGGGACGTCCTCGCCCAAGATTTCCAGGGCACGATCCACCCTGGCGCCGGCCGCCACGGCAGCTTGGGCTGAGCGGCGCAGATTGGCGTCGTCGAAGTTGGCCAGGCGGTTGGCCGTGGCACGAACCTCCTTGCGCATGCGCCGTTCCTCCCACACCAGGAACGTGTCGTGGGCGCCCATGCGGACCAAAAGAGCTGCGATGGTGTCGCCGTCCCTGATGACCACCCTGTCAATGCCGCGCACGTCACGGGCCTTGGCGGCAATGTCCAGACGACGGGCGGCGCCCACCAGGGCCAGCGCGGCCTCAGGACCCGGACAGGTGACCTCCAGCGCCGAGGAACGCCCCGGTTCGGTCAAGGAGCCATGGGCCAGGAACGCGCCACGCCACACGGCCTCGGCGTCGGCGGTGGAACCGTTGACAACCACCGACGGCAAGCCACGCACAGGGCGGCCGCGAGCGTCCAGCAGGCCGCTCTGGCGGGCCAGGGCTTCGCCGTCACGCACCACCCGGACAACATAGCGGTTGCCGCGGCGCAGCCCGCCACCGGAGACTACAATGATCTCGCTTTGGTGGCCGTACATTTCGGCGATAGCAAGGCGCAGACGCCGTGCTGTTGCGGCGGTGTCCACCTCGGCTTCAATAACAATTTTGCCGGAAATGATGTGCAATCCGCCGGCAAACCGCAAAAGGGTTGACACCTCGGCCTTGCGCACGGAGGATTTCTTGACGTCAAGCCGAGACAATTCTTCCTTTACTGCCGCTGTTAGCGCCATGATTCAGCCTCTACTTTCACGTTCATTAGTGACCCCCAAAGATATCGCGGTACGCGGCCGCCAACCGCAACGGGTCGTGGACAGCGTTGCCACCGGAACTCCCCACCTTACCGAACACCACCTCGGCTCCGATCATTGCAGCAGCTTCTGTGAATTCGGCAACATCGGCGATAGAGGCCGGATCCGCCAACACCACGTCCACACTGAACTCAGGTGCGTAGCGTGAAATGACGTGCAAATGATCCGCCGCGTTCATGCCGGCCGACTCGGAGTCGTTCATGTCCAAGTTCATGGTCAACAGACGCCTGGCCTTGGTGGTGCACAAGGCCTCACGCATTTGCGGCAACAACAAGTGTGGCAGCACGGAGGTGTACCAGGAGCCTGGCCCCAGAACCAGCCAGTCAGCCTGTTGAATGGCCGTCACCGCCTCGGAACAGGCCGGTGCGTCCGACGGCAGCAGGTGCACCTCCTCCACCTCACCTGCCTTGGCCAGCAGGGATTGACCGCGGATCAGACGCCCGGGTGAGCCGGGGACCTTGACCAAGCCCTCGATGGTGAGCGGCACACTGGCCATGGGCAGCACCTCGCCACGGGCACCCAGCAACGCCCCGGCCCAGCGCAAACCGGACACCGGGTCACCGAGCAGCTCCCACAGGGTCACAATCAGCAAGTTGCCCAAGGCGTGGTTGTCCAGCGACCCGGTGACCCCCTCACGGGAGGCGAACCTGTGCTGCATGACATCGCGCCACGTCCTGCCCCAGTCAGTGTCATCGCACAGGGCCGAAAGGGCCATGCGTAAATCACCTGGCGGGAGGACACCCAACTCATCGCGCAAACGGCCGGAGGAGCCGCCGTCGTCCGCTACCGTGACAACGGCTGTGACATTACCCGTCACCAGACGCAGCGCCGAGAGTGATGCCGCCAGTCCGTGCCCGCCGCCCAGGGCTGTGACCTTTGTCCCCGTGGCGGGGCCGGACAGTTTTGACGCGGACGGGATGATCGGCAGAATACCTGTGTACACGCCTACTCCCGGCCCAAGTCGCGGTGCCGAATGCTCGTTGTGACACGCGGCAATTGGCTCAGGCGCTTGGCAAGTTCAATGGCCACGGCCACCGAGCGGTGTTTGCCGCCCGTGCAGCCCACGGCAATGGTCGCATAGTGCTTGTTCTCGCGGCGGTACCCCTCAAAAACTGGTTCCAGTGCGTGCACGTACCTGTCCACAAAGTCGGACGCGCCGTTGTCCTTGAGCACAAAGTTGCTGACCGCCTCATCCTGGCCGGTCAGGGGTCGCAGCTGCGGGATCCAGTGCGGGTTGGGGATGAAGCGCACATCCGCCACGTAATTCGCGTCCACGGGCAGGCCGTACTTGAAACCGAAACTCATGATGGTCAGGCTCAAAACCACCGGCCCGGACTCGGAGAACAGCTCCGTGACGGCTGAGCCGAGCTCGTGCACGTTCATGACGGAGGTGTCCAGGATCATTTCGGCCTGGCTCTTCATGTCCGACAGCAACAAACGCTCGGCCGCGATGCCGTCAAGGATGCGCCCGTCCTCTTGCAAGGGGTGGGGGCGCCTGCCCTGTTCGAAGCGTCGCACCAGCGTGTCATCGCTGGCGTCCAGGAACAGCACCCGGTAGCTGACGCCGGCGGCCGAGAGCGCATTGAGGGAATCACGAATGTCGGCGAAGAGCGCCTTGCCGCGGACATCAACGACGACGGCGAGCTTGGGCAGCGCTGCCGGCATGCGGGAAACGAGCTCTGCCAGGGTGCCAAGCATCTGCGGTGGCAGGTTCTCGATGACATACCAGCCATGATCCTCCAAGGCGTTGGCCGCAGTGCTGCGGCCGGCGCCGGACATGCCCGTCACCACCAACAGTTCGGCTTCAACCGGTTTGACAGCCTTCAGCGTTTCCTCGCCGGTGGCAGTGGTGTCTTGCTCTTGGTTCATTGCGCTTCCCTGTCAGTTGTTGGCGTGAAGTCCGAAGCTTCCCCGCCCCAGCCACATCTACAGACTAAGCGTATCCTCCGGCGGGCCCGGACGTGGCGCTAGTCAAGAATCTCGCCGGTGGTCATATTAACAGCCGGTGCCGGCGTCTGATCCTGGTCGCCGGCGTTGACGGTGCTATAGATTGCTTGCGCCAGCACGGGGCCCACACCCTTGACCTGGGCAAGTTCCTCAACAGTGGCGGCACGAACCTTCTTGAGTGAGGTGAAGTGCGCCAGCAGGGCCTTTTGCTTGGCCGCACCGAGCCCCGGCACAGTGTCCAGAACGGAGGCAACCATCGCCTTGCCGCGTTTAGCCCGGTGGAAGGTGATGGCGAATCTATGGGCTTCATCACGGATGCGCTGCAACAGGTACAGGCCCTCCGATGACCGCGGCAAAATGACCGGGAAGTCACTCCCGGGCACCCACACCTCCTCCAGGCGCTTGGCCAAACCAATCACCGCAACGTCGGTGATGCCCAAGTCGGCCAGTGCCCGCGCAGCAGCGTTAACTTGAGGTATGCCGCCGTCGACCACGACGAGGTTGGGTGGGTAGGCAAACTTGGATTTGGGCGTCTCAACGGCGTCCTCCACAGCTGCCACAACAACCTCCCCGCTAGCCGCGGCGCCCTGGGCGCGGGTCTCCTGCTCGGCGAGATAGTTGCGGAACCGGCGGGTGATGACGTCAGACATGGAGGCAGTGTCATCGATGGCCGCCTCACCGGTGATGGCGAACTTCCTGTATTCGCTCTTCTTGGTGATGCCGTCCTCGACAACAACCATTGACGCGACAACATTGGTGCCTTGCACATGGGAGATGTCGAAACACTCGATGCGCAGCAGCGGCATGGGCAGGTCGAGGGCTTCCTGTAGCTCCTGGAGTGCCAGGGAGCGGGTGGTCAGGTCCCCCGCCCGGCGTGACTTGTGCAGGGCCATGGCCTGGTGGGCGTTGACCTGGACGGTTTCCATCAACGCTGCCTTCTCACCACGCTGGGGCACCTTGATGGAGACCCTGCCCCGGCGCAGCTCCCCCAGCCACTGGGCCAGGTCCTCATGGTTGGTAGGCAGCTCGGGGACAAGAATTTGCCGGGGAATGGCGTCTTGCTGCTGTTCCTCACCGCCATAGACCTGCTGCATCAGGTGCTCCCACAGCTCGGCGTTGGAGGCGTCTTCAACCTTCTCCACCACCCAGCCGCGCTGGCCACGGATCCGGCCACCCCGGACGAAGAAGACCTGCACGGCAGCCTCAAGATCGTCCTGCTCCACAGCAAAAATGTCCGCGTTGGTGTCCTCGGTCAGGACCACGGCGTTGCGTTCAAAGACCTTGCGCAGGGCAATGATGTCATCGCGCACCCTGGCGGCCTGCTCATAGTCCAGCTCGGCCACGGCGGCAGCCATGCGCTTCTCCAAGGTACTGATGAAACGTTTGGCTTCGCCGCCCATGAAGTCGCAAAAGTCTTGCGCCAGGGCCTTGTGGTCCTCAGTGCTGATCCGGCCAACACACGGGGCCGCGCACTTGTCGATGTAGCCGAGCAGGCAGGGGCGGCCGCTGCGTTCGGCGCGGCGCAACACGCCCGTGCTGCAGCTGCGCACGGGGAACACCCGCAGCAAGGTGTCCATGGTTTCCCGGATGGCCCCCGCCGTGTACGGGCCAAAATACTTGCTGCCCTTGCGCCGTTCCCCACGCATCACCTGGACGCGAGGGTACTTCTCACTCATGGAGACGGCCAAGTACGGGTAGCTTTTGTCGTCCCTGAATGCCAGGTTGTACCGGGGCGCGAACTCCTTGATCCAGGTGTACTCCAGCTGCAGCGCTTCGAGCTCACTGCCCACAATGGTCCACTGCACACTTGCCGCGTGGTGAACCATGGCATGGGTTTTGGGCAGCAGCGTGGCCGGATTGGCGAAGTACGAGTTCAGCCGGGACCGGAGGTTCTTGGCCTTGCCCACATAGATAATGCGTCCATGCTCATCACGGAAACGGTAAACACCTGGGTCCGTGGGAATTTCGCCGGGTTTTGGCCGGTAGCTTGCTGGATCTGCCACACCATCATTCTAAGGTGGGCCCGCGTGTGCGATGGACCCGCGCCGGGCGTATGAGCTGTGGGCAGATGCCCGAACCGCCCTGCGCCGCTCTGTTTGCCCTCGCGCTCCCCCGTGCCGAGCCGCCCCTCCCCCGTGCCGTGCCGAGTCAGACGGAAGGCCGCGCACGGCGTGTTGCCCGACGTCGGACCCGGCAGGTTTCCGTCTGACTCGGCGTGGGTGCGTGGGTGCGTGGGTGGGTGCCGCTGGTTGGGTGCGGCTGTGCGGCGACGGGCTACTCGGCGCTGGGGCTTTGATTGTACTTGGTGCTGCGTTGCTGACCCGTCAGCTCGGCAATGGCATCCATGATGGTGTCAGTGACGTGCCGCCGGGCGGGCAGGGAGTGGTCGGGGCCTGTCTTCTCGAAGTACAGCGGCTTGCCGAAGCGCAGTGTGAACGTCGCCGGTCGGAAGCCCTTCCCACCGGCAGCTTGCAGCTTCTCTGTGCCAACAATGCCCACGGGGACCACGGGCGCACCCGTGGTCAGGGCCAGCCAGCCCACACCGGTGCGGCCGCGATACAAAACGCCGTCACGGGAGCGTGTGCCTTCGGGGTAAATGCCCACGCCCTCGTTGCGGCCAAGGATGTCCAGCAGCGTTTTCAAGGCCTGAACGCTGGCTGCTTGTTCCCCGCGCTCCACCGGGATGGAATTCACCGACTCGAAGAACGACTTCATCAGTTTCCCCTTGATGCCCTTGCCGGTGAAGTACTCGGCCTTAGCGAAGAAGGACACCGGCCGGGGCGTGAGCGCCTGCACAATGACCGAGTCAAAGAAGGAAAGATGGTTCGGCGCCACAATGAACGGCCCGTCAGTGGGCACATTCGCCAAGCCCTCCACCGTGGGCCGGCACAGGGTGCTGATGGTTCCGCGCGTCAACACACGTGTCACGTCATACAGCGCCATGGTGTGTCTCCTGGAACGTTTGTGCCAATTCTTGGGCAAGTTCAGTGGCGGAATGAACGACGGCGCCAGCTCCAGCCGCTGTCAGCTCGCCGTCTTCGGCGAAGCCCCAGGAGACACCAATGCAGCGAAGTCCGTTGTGCTGGGCGCCCAGCACATCCTGGTGCCTGTCCCCCACCATGACGGCTCCGGAAGGGCTGGCGGCGGCCCCGTTCAGCTCTGCGAGTTCGGTCATGGCGGCGGCTATGATCTCGCTCTTGCCCGCCCGGTAGCCCGCCTGACCCGGCATGAGGGTCTCATCGGCGTGGGAGCCCTTGATCACCGAGAACAGCTGGTCAATCCCGTGCTGTGCCAACAGTTGTTTGGCCAGCGGCTCGGGTTTCTGCGTCGCAACGGCGAGTGGCACCCCGGCATCACTTAGCTGAGTCAGCAAGTCCTTGATGCCCGGGTACAGCACAGACATGGCCATGCCCTGCCGGCCGTACCAGTCCCTGTACGCAGCAATCACGGCCGGCACTGTCTCCAACGGCACGCCGGCAAGGGTGACCAGCGCGTCAGCGAGCTTGGGACCAACCATCGCATCGAGCGCCTCAAGGCCGGGGCTGGGCAGCTCCATGAGCCCCAAAGCATATTCGATGCCCTGGGTGATCCCGCCGGCGGGGTCAACAAGCGTCCCATCCAGGTCGAAAAGGACGGCTGTGGCGGGATTGTCACGGTTGACGGGCGCGGCGGCGATATTCACGTCCATAGTTTCTCACGACATGCCCCGGTAGTAACTCATCCATGCCCGCCGGGGCATATCTTCGCGGTGTCTCTAGGGGGTGAGGACCTCGCGCAGGAACGTGGCCGTGTAGCTTTGTTCGCTCTTTGCCACCTTCTCGGGCGTTCCCGTGGCAATCACCTGACCGCCACCGGTTCCGCCGTCGGGCCCCAGGTCAACAATCCAGTCGGCACTCTTAATCACATCGAGGTTGTGCTCGATGACGATGACTGTGTTGCCCTTGTCCACGAGCCCCTGCAACACCAGGAGCAGCTTGCGGATGTCCTCGAAGTGCAGGCCAGTGGTCGGTTCGTCCAGGACGTAAATGCTGCGCCCGTTGGAGCGTTTTTGCAGCTCGGCAGCCAGCTTCACCCGCTGCGCCTCACCACCGGACAGCGTGGTGGAGGCCTGCCCCAGGCGGACGTAACCCAGTCCGACGTCGACCAGTGTGCTCAGGTGCCGGGCAATAGGGGTGAACGCGGCAAAGAACTCGGCGCCTTCCTCGATGGGCATGTTCAGCACATCAGCAATCGACTTGCCCTTGTAATGAACTTCCAGGGTCTCGCGGTTGTAGCGCGCCCCGTGGCAGACCTCGCACGGCACATAGACGTCCGGCAGGAAGTTCATTTCAATTTTCAGCGTGCCATCACCGGTGCAGGCCTCGCAGCGTCCGCCCTTGACGTTGAAGGAGAAACGTCCCGGCTGGTAGCCGCGCATTTTTGATTCGTTGGTCTCGGCAAAAAGCTTGCGAATGTTGTCAAAGACGCCCGTGTAGGTTGCCGGGTTGGAGCGCGGCGTGCGGCCAATGGGGCTCTGGTCCACATGCACCACCTTGTCCAGGTGCTCCAAACCGTCAATGCGCAGGTGGCGCCCGGCAACCTGCTTGGCGCCGTTGAGCTTGTTGGCCAGCACCTTGTACAGGATCTCGTTCACCAGCGTTGATTTGCCGGAGCCGCTGACACCTGTCACTGCCGTCAGCACGCCCAGCGGGAACTTGACGTCAATGTTCAGGAGGTTGTTTTCCTTGGCCCCCACCACCGTCAGTTCACGCTTTTTGTCGTACTTGCGTCGGGTGGCGGGCATGGGGATGGATCTGCGTCCGGAGAGGTAGTCGCCGGTCAGGGAACGGGTATTGGCCAGCAGCTCGGGCAAGGACCCCGAGTGCACCACCTCGCCGCCGTGTTCACCGGCGCCCGGGCCAATGTCAACAATCCAGTCGGCCTCCTTGATGGTGTCTTCATCGTGTTCAACCACGATGAGCGTGTTGCCCAGATCGCGCAAACGCGTGAGAGTTTCGATGAGGCGGCGGTTGTCGCGTTGGTGCAGGCCGATCGATGGCTCATCCAGGACGTACAGGACACCTACCAGTCCCGAACCGATCTGGGTGGCTAGGCGGATGCGCTGGGCTTCACCGCCGGAGAGCGTGGCCGAGGCCCGTTCCAGGTTCAGGTACTCCAGGCCGACGTCGAGCAGGAACCGCAGTCGGGCCTGGATCTCCTTCAGCACCTGGCTGGCAATCTGAGCTTCGCGCCCCGTCAGCACCAGGTTGGAGAGGAAATCGAAGCAGTCCCGCATGGACAGCGCCGCAACAGCAGAAATGGACTTGCCGTTGATCAGCACCGACAAGGAGGCAGGGTTCAGGCGTGCTCCGCCACAGGCCGGGCACGGAATCTGGCGCATGTACTCTTCGTAACGGTCACGGGCAGAGTCCGACTCCGTCTCGATGTGCTTGCGTTGAATGTACTGTACGGCGCCCTCAAAGCCTGTGCTGTATTTGCGTTCCCGGCCAAAGCGGTTCTTGTACTGCACCACCACCTTGTGGTCCTTGCCGTACAGGATGGAGGTGCGCACGGGGGTGTCCAGCTTGTTCCAGGGGGTGTCGAGGTCGAAACCGAGTTCGGCCGACAAACCTTCCAGAAGACGGTTCCAGTACTCGGTGGTGGCGGTGCCCAGCGACCAGGGGGCGATGGCGCCCTCACGCAGTGAGAGGAACGGGTTGGGGATGACCAGTTCCTCATCCACTTCGAGCTTGGTGCCAATGCCGCTGCAAGCGCTGCACGCGCCAAAAGGGTTGTTGAAGGAGAAGGAGCGCGGCTCAATCTCATCAATGGCCAGTGGGTGCTCGTTGGGGCAGGCCAGGTTTTCGGAGAAGGAGCGCACGCGTCCGGCGTCCTGATCCGGCAGGTCCACCAACTCAGCCAGCACGCGGCCATCAGCCAGGCCCAAGGCCGTCTCCACCGAATCGGTGAGGCGCTGCTGGATGCCATCCTTGACGACCAACCTGTCCACCACCACTTCAATGGTGTGCTTGAACGTCTTCTTCAGCTTGGGTGGATCGCTGAGTTGAATCTGCTCACCGTCCACCTTGGCGCGGGAATAGCCCTTGGCTGTCAGTTCCTTGAACAGTTCAACAAACTCGCCCTTGCGGTCGCGCACCACGGGGGCCAGGATCTGGAAGCGGGTGCCCTCAGGCATCTCTAGTAGCTGGTCCACGATTTGCTGCGGGGTCTGCTTGGCAATGGGCTCGCCGCAGGTGGGGCAATGGGGCGTTCCCACGCGGGCCCACAGCAGGCGCATGTAGTCATAAATTTCGGTGATGGTGCCCACGGTGGAGCGGGGATTCTTGCTGGTGGACTTCTGGTCAATCGAGACCGCCGGGGACAGTCCCTCGATGAAGTCCACATCGGGTTTGTCCACCTGGCCCAGGAACTGCCGGGCATACGCTGACAGCGATTCAACATAGCGGCGCTGGCCTTCGGCAAAGATGGTGTCAAAAGCCAGGGAGGACTTCCCCGATCCGGACAGTCCCGTAAAGACAATCATGGCGTCACGGGGCAGATCAAGGTCAACGTTGCGCAGATTGTGCTCGCGGGCCCCCTTGACTATCAGACGCGACAAGTCTGGGCGCTGCGGAACAATTGAAGAGTCGTGCGACTGGGCCATGGTTTCCTTCACATTACTTTCCACTGTGTGGGCGCGGACCGGCCAGGGTCCGGCCGCGCTCGTGCGTGTTCACTGACAAGTATAATCGAAAGTTCGTTCGAACGTACGCTTTGGGAGTAGCAACTTAGCCGCTGCCTGCGCGTTCCAGGGCGGCACTGACAATGCGCAGCGCCTGACTCTGCGGGACACCCAATTCACGCACGACGGCGGCGAAAACGTCCGCTGCTGCGGCAATCTGTGCGGAAATCGCGTCTCCGCCGGAGGCCACGGCCGTGCCGCTGCGTCCGGCGGTCACCACAATGCCCGCTTGTTCCAATTCCCTGTACGCCCTCGCCACAGTGTTGGCTGCGACGCTCAAATCTGCGGCAAGCGACCGTACCGAGGGGAGTTTGCTGCCCACGGCTAGCTCGCCGGAGGCTGCCAAATCCAAGATTCGCAAGCGGATCTGCTCATACGGTGGCACCGTGGACGCCGAGTCCAGATGCCAGCGGCGCATTAAAATATCCATGGTGTTCATAGCTGACTCACCTCTTCCACCAGCGGATCTCCGAACTGGCTCATATATAGATCGAAGTAAAAACCCTTGCTGTCAAGAAGCACATGATGGTTGCCCTGTTCAATGATCTCACCGTTATTCATCACCAGTATCAAATCCGCGTCACGAATCGTGGAGAGCCTGTGAGCAATGACAAAACTTGTCCTGTTGTGGCGGAGCTTGTTCATGGCCGTACGGATCATGACTTCTGTGCGGGTATCCACGGAACTGGTGGCCTCGTCGAGGATCAAAATACCGGGGTTGGCAATCCAGGCGCGGGCTATTGTCATGAGCTGGCGTTGCCCCTGACTCAGCCCGCCGCCGTCGTCGGTGAGGACTGTTTCGTAGCCGTCGGGAAGCGACATCACAAAGTGATCCACATGGGTGGCCACGGCGGCTTCGATGATCTCCGCCTCGGTGGCGTCCAGTTTGCCGTACCTCAAGTTCTCCTTGATGGTCCCGCCAAACAGCCAGGCGTCCTGGAGCACCATGCCAAATTGGCTGCGCAGATCATCCCGGGTGAGGTGGGCGGTGTTCACCCCGTCAATGGTGATGGTGCCCGAATCGATCTCATAGAAGCGCATGAGCAGATTGACCAGGGTGGTCTTGCCGGCTCCCGTGGGACCCACAATGGCAACAGTCTGGCCGGGCTCGGCCACCAGCGACAGGTCCTTGATGAGCGGCTCCCCCGGCTTGTAGCCAAAGTTGACGTGATCAAAGACCACCTGACCCTGTGGCGCGGCCAACACCGCTGGGGGGCTGTGATCGGGAGTTTGTTCCTGGGCGTCCAGCAGGGCAAAGACACGTTCGGCCGAGGCCACGCCGGACTGCAGCAGGTTGATCATGCTGGCCAGCTGGGCCATGGGCTGGCTGAATTGACGGGAGTACTGAACAAACGCCTGGACGCTGCCGATGGTGAGGGCGCCCTGAGCCACCTGAATGCCGCCGAGCACCGCCACGACCACATAGTTCAGGTTGGAGATGAAGTTCGTGCTGGGCATGATGATGCCGGAAATGAACTGGGCCTTGGCACTTGACTCATAGAGGCGGTCGTTGGAGACCCGGAACTTCTCAATGGCCGCGTCCTGCTGACCAAAGGCCTTGACAACCTCATGACCGGTGAACATTTCCTCCACATGGCCGTTCAGCTCACCGGTGCTCTTCCACTGGGCGGCAAACTGCAGCTGTGAACGTTTGGCGATCATGACGGTGATGACGGCAACCATGGGCACCGTGAGCAGGGAGATGCCGGCCAGCAGCGGGGAGATCGAAAACATCATGCCCAGCACGCCGCCCACCGTGAGGACGGCGATCAGGATTTGGGTGAGTGTTTGATTGAGCGTCTGGGAGAAATTGTCAATGTCATTGGTGACGCGGGAGAGCACGTCGCCGCGTGATTCCTGCTGAAAATGTGACATCGGCAGCTTGTCCAGCTTGGCCTCAATGTCAGTCCTGAGCCGGTACATGGAGCGTTGCACAATGCCGGTGGTGATGTAGCCCTGGGACCAGTTGAAGAAGAACGCCACCACATAGAGGCTCAAAACAATCGTCAGGACCGCGCCCAGTGCCGGCAGGTCCAGGCCCTGACCGGGCACCACGTTCATGGCATTGAGCATATCGGCGAGTTGGCCCTGGCCGCTGCCACGTAAGGCTGCCACCGCTTCTTCCTTGGTGGTGCCGGCCGGGAACTTGCCCAACATCTGGCCCACGACGCCGTCGAAGATGATGTCTGTTGCATGACCCAACACCTTCGGCGCCAGCACCGACAAGCCCACGGAAATGGCTGCCAGGGCGACAACGGCAACCATTCGCATTTTGTCCGCCGCCATCAGGCCAAGGATGCGCTTGAGGCTGGGTCCGAAGGAGATGGCTTTCTGTGGCGGGCCGCCGGTACGGCCCCCTCGCATCATGGTCATGATGCACTCCCCATGTCTTTTGAAAGCTGGTCATCGGTGCTCAGCTGGGATGTGACAATCTCCTGGTATGTGGGGCAGCTCTCAAGCAACTGCTCATGCGTCCCCTGGCCCACCAGGGCACCTTCATCGAGGACAAGAATGTTGTCGGCGTCCTTGATGGTGCCAACGCGTTGGGCCACCACCAAGACTGCTGCGTCCCGGGTGACGGGTTTCAAGGCGGCCCGCAGCTTCGCGTCCGTGGCGTAGTCCAGGGCGGAGAAGCTGTCGTCGAAAAGGTAAAGGGTTGGTCGGGCGGCAATGGCGCGGGCAATGCAGAGCCTTTGGCGCTGGCCGCCGGAAACATTGGTGCCGCCCTGCTCGATGGGCGCTTCCAGTCCCAGCGGCATGCCCCTGACAAAGTCGCCGGCCTGGGCGGTCTCTAGCGCCTCCCACAGCTGCTCATCCGTGGCGTCCGGGTTGCCCATGCGGATGTTGCTGGCCACCGTACCGGTGAACAGGTACGCCTTTTGCGGCACCAGGCCGATGGAGCCGCGCAGCGCAGCCAACGTCACTGCCTTGACGTTGTGACCACCCAGCTCGATGGAGCCACCGGTGCTGTCCAGCAGCCGGGGTATGAGGTTCAACAACGTTGACTTGCCGCTACCCGTGGAGCCGATGATCGCCGTCGTGGTTCCGGGAGTGGCTGAAAAGCTCACCCCCGACAGGACGGGGGCCTGGGCGCCGGGATAGCTGAAGGCCGCGTCGGTGACACGCAGCACGCCGTCGAGCTGCTGAACGGAGACGGCACCGGGTGCGTCCACCACGCTGGCCTCGGTGTTCAGGACGTCCATGATGCGTTCGGCGCTGACGGCTGCGCGCGGAATCATCATGAACATGAACATGGCCATCATGACCGACATGAGGATTTGCATGATGTAGCTCAGGAACGCGGTCAACGCACCAATTTGCATGTCTCCGGCGTCGATGCGCTGACCGCCAAACCAGAGCACGCCAACGCTAGTCACATTCACGACAAAGAAGATGGTGGGGAACATGAGCGAGAGCAGGCGCCCGGCCCGCAATTGGGACGCGGTCAGGGCGCCGTTGGCTGTGGCGAAACGTTCCGCTTCATAGTCGCGCCGGCCAAAGGCGCGGATCACGCTGATGCCGGTGATTTGTTCGCGCAGCACACCGTTGATGTCGTCCAACTGCTTTTGCACCTTGCGGAAGGTGGGGACGAGTATCCGCACAATGAGGCCAATGGCCACGATCAGGACGGGCAGGATCACCAACAGCAGCCCGGACAGCGGGACGTCCTGGGCCATGGCCAACACGATGCCGCCAATACACATGATGGGTGCTATGACCATCATGGTGAAGGACATCAGGGTCAGCATCTGCACCTGCTGGACGTCGTTGGTGGTGCGTGTAATCAGCGACGGCGCCCCAATGTTGCCTACTTCTTGGGAGGAAAACGTCTCCACCTTGTTGAAAAGGTCGCGGCGGATTTGCCGCCCCACCCCCATGGCCAGCCGGGCGCTGAGGTAGGTGGCTGCAATGGCACACACCACCTGGCCCGCCGTGATCGCAAGCATCCAGCCACCCAGGTTCACGATCAGGTCAATGTTGCCCTTGACCACGCCGTCGTCGATGATGTCGGCATTGAGCGTTGGCAGGTACAAGGTGGCCAGGGTGGAGAGGAACTGCAGCACCACAATCATGATCAGCTGCGCCCTGTGGGGTGCCACATTGCGGGCTATCAGGTGAAACAGCACTTCACACTCCTCGGGGCCCAGCAAAATTGGTTCGAACTCGTAATAACTTACTCCTGAGCGGGCAGCTTGTCAGTGTGAGCTTCCTGCACATTCACCGGGAGGTCAGGGCCAGAACCGCGAGTGTGGCCCACAGTCGCGAGTGGCCCACCTCTTGCTTCTGCGCACCGTTCATAGCGGACGTGGCGCCACCCTCTACGTCAGGCTGCCAGTGAAGCGCAGAAGCAGTGGAGGGTGGAGATGCCGGCACGTCACTCATTGTTTCTGGCCCACCATAAAGATGCGCCGGAACTCAAAGTTGGTGCCGAACTCGGTGGCCGGATAAGCCTGTTGCACCAACGCCGCATATTGTTGCTCAAACTCAACGCTGTCCACGGGTCCCAAGGCCGCCAGAACGGGGCGCAACCCCGTTCCGCGAACCCATTCCAGCACCGGGTTCTCCCCTTGCAGGAGCTGGCTGTACGTGGTTTCCCACACATCGACTCGCGCATCGCCGCGCAGGAATAGCTCCTGATACTCCGCCGGCTCCCCCACCGCATCCTGATGCCGCAGCACCCCGTCCAGCTGGTCCCGCCAGCGTGCACTGGCGGCCAGTTCCCGCATGAGGGTGTGCGACGGCGCCCCGAAGTTCCCCGGCACCTGCACTGCCAGCCACGCACCCGGGCGAAGCGCCGCCAGCCAGCCCGACATCAACCCCTGGTGGTCCGGTACCCATTGAAGGGCGGCATTGGACACAATCACCTCGGTCTCGGCGGTGGGCGCCCAGCCGGCAATATCCGCCACGGCGAAGCTGAGCCCGGCACCCGGGTGAGGCCGTTCGCCTGACTGGGCACCGGCGTCGAACGTCTGGATGTGCGAGCTGGCTGTGGCGATCATTTCGGCCGAACTGTCCAGCCCCTCAACGAAAGCAGAAGGCCACCGCTGCGCGAGTGTGGCGGTGAGATTGCCGGGGCCGCACCCCAAGTCAACAACTCTGGCCGGCGCCGACGCGGCGATGCGCGCTGTTAGATCGAAGAACGGACGATTGCGAAAATCGCCAAATTGCGCATACTTTTCCGGTTCCCATCGGAACGCTTGATCACCCATGGCGTTATCCTGCCACAGCTTGGAGCGCATAAGCTGGGAACACCATGAATCTTCTTGAACAGCTTGCTACCTTGAATCCGCAAACCTCCTCCGATGACGACGTTTTAGACGCGTTTTTGGAATGGACCCTGGACAAGGGCATTGAGCTGTACCCGGCCCAAGAAGAAGCAGCATTGGAGCTGGTCAGCGGCAACAACGTCATCCTGTCCACGCCCACAGGCTCCGGCAAGTCGATGGTGGCCATCGCCGCCCACTTCAACGCCATGGCCCGCGGCGCTGCCAGCTACTACACGGCCCCCATCAAGGCTCTGGTGTCCGAGAAGTTCTTTGCCCTGTGCGAGATCTTCGGTGCCGAGAACGTTGGCATGATCACCGGCGACTCCTCGGTCAACCAGGACGCTCCCATCATTTGCTGCACGGCAGAAATTCTGGCCAACATTGCCCTGCGCGAGGGTGACAACGCCGACGTTGGCGTGGTGATCATGGACGAGTTCCACTACTACTCAGACCCGCAGCGGGGCTGGGCGTGGCAGCTGCCGTTGTTGGAGCTGGCGCAGTCCCAGTTCCTGCTCATGAGCGCCACCTTGGGCGAGGTCAGCCGCTTTGAGCGTGAGCTGACGGAGCTGACCAACCGCGACACCACCACCGTTTCCTCGAGTGAGCGGCCCATCCCCTTGCACTACTACTACGTGCAGACGGGTGTGCACGAGTCCCTGGAGGAGCTGCTGGCCACCAAGCAGGTCCCCGTCTACGTGGTGCACTTCAGCCAGGCCGAGGCCATCGACAGGGCCCAGAACCTCATGAGCATCAATGTGTGCACCCGCGAAGAGAAGGACAAAATCAATGATCTGATCGCCGGTTTCCGCTTCTCCGCAGGGTTCGGCAAGACCCTCAACCGGCTGGTCCGGCACGGCATCGGCGTACACCACGCAGGCATGCTGCCCAAGTACCGCCGCCTGGTGGAGCAGTTGGCCCAGGCCGGGCTGCTGAAGGTCATTTGCGGCACCGACACCTTGGGTGTTGGCATCAACGTGCCCATCCGCACGGTGCTCTTGACGGCCTTGAGCAAGTACGACGGCGTGCGGACGCGCGTTTTGCAGGTGCGTGAGTTCCAGCAGATTGCAGGCCGCGCCGGCCGGGCAGGCTACGACACCGCCGGCACGGTCATTGTGCAGGCGCCGGATCACGTCATTGAAAACACCAAGTCCATGGCCAAGGCCGTGGCGAAGTTTGGCGATGACCAAAAGAAGCTGCGCCAAGTAGTCAAGAAGAAGCCCATGGCGGGTTTTGTCAGCTGGGGCGAGCCGACGTTCACCCGTTTGGTGGAATCCGTGCCGGAACCGTTGACGTCCAGTTTCACCATCACCCACGCCATGTTGTTGAACCTGCTCGAACGCCCCGGGGATCCCTTCCTGGCCGCCAAGACGCTGCTCACGCAAAACCATGAATCGCCGTCGAAGCAGCGCGCCCTGATGCGCAAGGCCATTGGCATGTACCGTGAACTGCTCGGCGCCGGTGTGGTGGAGCGGATTCCCGAGGACGAGCTGGAAGCCGACGGCCGTACTGTGCGCCTGACGGTGCACCTGCAAATGAACTTTGCCTTGAACCAGCCCCTCTCCCCGTTCGCACTGGCCGCACTGGACCTGCTGGACCCCGAATCGCCCAGCTACGCCCTCGATGTCATCTCCGTCATTGAGGCAACCCTGGAGAAGCCACGCCAAATCCTCTCCGCCCAGCTCAAACGTGAACGCACCGAAAAGGTTGCCGCCATGAAGAGCGAGGGCATCGAGTACGACGAGCGAATGGCCATCCTGGATGAGGTCACCTACCCCATGCCGCTGTCGGAGCTGCTTTTTGGTGCCTTTGAGGTCTATCGCAAGGCATCACCGTGGGTGGGCGACTTCGAGCTGAGCCCCAAGTCGATCATCCGCGACATGTACGAGCGCGCCATGAACTTTGGTGAGTACGTCCAGTACTATTCGCTGGCCCGCTCCGAGGGCATCGTGCTGCGCTACCTCACCGACGCGTACAAGGCGCTGCGCCAAACCGTTCCCCAGGACGCCCTCCGCGGGGACCTTGAGGACATCATCTCCTGGCTGGGCGAGCTGGTCCGCCAGGTTGACTCGAGCCTGCTGGACGAGTGGGAAAAGATGACCGCCGGTGACGCCAGCGACGGCGCCACCCTGGCCCAGGAATCCTCCCTCCCGCCTGTCCCACCCAAGCTGACGGACAATCAGCGTGCCTTCCGCGTCATGGTCCGCAATGAGATGTTCCGCCGGGTTGAGCTGGCAGCCGATGATGACTTTGCGGCGTTGGGGGCGCTCGACGCCGACCACGGCTGGGATGCGGATCGCTGGGCCGACGCCCTGGACGAGTACTGGGACGAACACGAATTCATCGAATCGGGCCCGGCCGCCCGTGGACCGGCGCTGCTGACGATCACCGCGGGTGACGACAGCTGGACGGTGCGCCAGACCATTGTGGACCCCGAGGCCAACCACGACTGGTCCATGACGGCCACAGTGGACCTTGACGCGTCCAACGAGGCCGGGTCCGCCGTCGTGCTCTTCAAGGACTTTAGCCGAATGTAAGGCGCGCGCTAAGCTCAAGGTATGAGTTTCATACGCACAGCTGAGCCCTCCGATGTCCCCGAAATCCTAGGCATGATTCACGATCTGGCTGTTTATGAAAAAGAGCCCGATGCCGTGAAGAACACCGTGGAGATGCTGCACGCCAACCTTTTTGGTGACAATCCGCAGATCTTTGCCCACGTCGTGGATGCCGGGCAGCCCGGTGAACCCATTGTTGGGTTCGCGTTGTGGTTCCTGAACTACTCGACGTGGGAAGGTACCCTCGGCATTCATCTCAAGGACTTGTATGTGCGCCCGGAAATCCGCGGCGGCGGCCACGGCAAGGCTCTGCTGCGCACCCTGGCGCAGATCGCTGTGGAACGCGGCTACGCCCGGGTCGAGTGGAGTGTGCTGGACTGGAATGAACCAGCCATCAACTTTTACAAGTCCCTGGGGGCTGCCCCCATGGACGGTTGGCACGTATACCGTCTGGACGGTGCCGCGATGGAGGCCTTTGGTGCGGCGCAGCAGATCACTGCGGAGGCTCGGGCATGAGCGTCTCGGAGCCGTACAACATCAGAGGGGTGCGGATCCGTGACCACTGGTTCACGGCCCCCTTGGACCACGCCAACCCGTCGGGGCCAAGCATTGAGCTGTTTGCCAGGGAACTGCGCAATGACCGCGCGAACGCGGAGGAGCTGCCGTGGTTGCTGTTCCTGCAAGGCGGTCCGGGCGGACGGGGCAATAGGCCAACGGCGCTCGGCGGCTGGCTGGCAGAAGCCACAGCACACTTCCGCGTGTTGATGCTCGATCAGCGCGGCACCGGACTGTCCACGCCGGCCACACGGCAAACGTTGCCGGCCGCCGGCGACGTTCACGCCCAAGCCGACTACTTGTCGCATTTTAGGGCCACGGACATTGTGGCCGATGCGGAGCTGATTCGGGCCGCGTTGGGTTCCGGGCCGTGGACCTTGTTCGGCCAAAGCTATGGCGGCTTTTGCGCCTTGACGTACCTTTCCTTTGCCCCGCACGGCGTGAAGGAGGCTCTCATCACGGGAGGCTTGGGGCCCCTGGACGGGCCGGCCGACCGGGTTTATCAGGCCACGTTTGAGCGATTGCGCCGCCGCAATACAGAATACTTCGCCAAGTACCCGCAGGACCGGGCGCAGGTCACCCGGATCATGCGCCACGTGGTGGCCGTGTCCGAATTCCTGCCCACGGGTGAACGGCTCACCCCGGAACGGCTGCAAATGCTGGGGAACTATCTGGGGGGCAACACTCGCTTTGACGGCCTCCACTATCTGCTGGAGGACGCGTTTGCGCCCACCGTTGACGGTGACAGGTTGTCGGACAATTTCTTGTCCCAGGTGTCGGCGCAGGTCAGCAGGGCAAGCCAGCCACTGTACGCGCTGATGCACGAATCCATCTATGTTCAGGATGAGCCCAGCAAGTGGGCCGCGGCCAGGGTCCTGGCCGAGAACCCGGACTTCCGCCCGGACGTGCCCGAGCCCCTGCTCACCGGCGAGGCAATCTACCCTTGGTACTTCGAACAGGATCCCGCCCTGGTCCCGCTGCGTGAACTTGCCGGGGTGCTGGCGGAGCGCACCGAAGGGTGGGGACAGTTGTACTCCCGTGAGCAGTTGCTGAACAACACCGTGCCCGTGGCGGCCGCCGTCTACACAAACGACATCTATGTGGACAGGGAGATCTCCCTGGCCACCGCTGCCGCCGTCAAGGGCTTGCAAGTGTGGGAGTCAGCCCAGTTCCATCACGACGGGATAGCCGACGACGGCGAGGGCATCTTCGCGAAGCTGCTCGCCATGGTGCGTGCGCCGCAAGCGTAACCTCCCCCACTCTCCCCCGCTGTTCTGTGTCGCAGTTGTTGGATTGGCAAGCGCTTTCTTACGACTTTTTTGAGTAACAACTGCGACATAGAATCTAGGGCGTGGGAGGATGCGGCGGGTTAGGCGTGGCCGGCCTCGCGCATTTGCCGGAGCTCCTTCTTCAAGTCCCCGACCTCATCGCGCAGGCGCGCCGCCAGTTCGAAGTGAAGGTCGGCGGCCGCGCCGTGCATCTGTGCCGTCAGCTCTTCGATGAGACTGATCAGCTCCGCCGCGGGGCGGGAGGCCAACCCGTCCTTGCGGACAGCCTTCTTGCCGGCACCAACCTTTTTGACCCTTGCTTCCTCCAACAAGGCTGCCGTGTCAGCATCCTCACGCGCCAGCTGGTCGGTGATGTCCGCAATCTTCTTGCGCAACGGTTGCGGATCAATGCCGTGTTTCTTGTTGTAGGCGACCTGAATTTCGCGGCGCCTGTTGGTCTCGTCGATGGCGAATTCCATGGATGCCGTGACCCTGTCGGCGTACATGTGAACTTCACCAGAGACGTTACGGGCGGCGCGTCCAATGGTCTGGATCAGTGACGTGGACGAGCGCAGGAAGCCTTCCTTGTCGGCGTCAAGGATGCTGACCAGGGACACCTCGGGCAGGTCCAATCCTTCGCGGAGCAGGTTGATGCCCACCAGTACATCAAAAACACCCATCCGGAGCTCACGCAGCAGCTCCACCCGGCGCAGGGTGTCAACATCCGAGTGCAGGTATTCAACCTTGATCCCGTTGCCCAGCAGATAGTCGGTCAAGTCCTCCGACATGCGCTTGGTCAAGGTGGTGACCAGGACGCGTTCGTTCTTGGCGGTCCGCTTGCGAATCTCACCGAGGAGATCGTTGATCTGATCCTGGGACGGCTTAACAATGATCTCCGGGTCGATCAAGCCCGTGGGTCGAATGATCTGTTGGACATACCCGTCCGACTTGCCCAGCTCGTACTTGCCGGGTGTTGCCGACAGGTACACGGTCTGGCCCACGCGTTCGAGGAACTCATCCCATTTCAGCGGCCTGTTGTCCATGGCTGAGGGCAGCCGGAATCCGTGGTCCACGAGTGTGCGCTTGCGGGACATGTCGCCCTCATACATGGCGCCAATCTGTGGCACCGTCACATGGGATTCGTCAATGACCATGAGGAAATCGTCGGGGAAGTAGTCGATCAGACAGTGCGGGGCGCTGCCTTGGTCGCGGCCGTCAATATGCCGTGAGTAGTTTTCAATGCCGTTGCAGAAACCCATCTGCTCCATCATTTCCAGGTCATAGGTGGTGCGCATGCGCAGCCGCTGGGCTTCGAGCAGCTTGTTCTGGCTTTCTAGCTCCTTGGTGCGGCTGGCCAGCTCGTCCTCTATTTGCTTGACGGCACGGGCCATCCGGTCGGGGCCCGCCACATAGTGCGACGCCGGGAAAACGTACATCTCGTTCTCTTCCCGGATGATCTCCCCCGTGAGCGGGTGCAGGGTGTAGATGTTCTCGACTTCGTCGCCGAAGAATTCCACCCGGAGGGCTTGTTCTTCATACATGGGAATGATCTCCACTGTGTCCCCGCGCACCCGGAACGTACCGCGGTGAAAATCAATGTCATTGCGGGTGTACTGCATGCTGACAAACTTGCGCAGCAGGTCATCGCGGTTCATCTGGTCCCCGCGGGTGAGGGTGACCATGCCTGCCACATACTCCTCCGGCGTGCCCAAACCGTAAATACAGGACACTGTGGCCACCACAATGACATCCCTGCGGGTCAGTAGTGCATTGGTGGCGGAGTGCCGTAGGCGTTCCACTTCCTCGTTCACGGAGGAGTCCTTCTCAATGAAGGTGTCCGACTGCGGCACGTACGCTTCAGGCTGGTAGTAGTCGTAGTAGGAGACAAAATATTCGACGGCGTTGTTGGGCAACAGCTCCCGGAACTCATTGGCCAGCTGGGCCGCAAGGGTCTTGTTTTGCACCAGCACCAGTGTGGGCCGTTGAACTTGTTCAATCAGCCACGCTGTGGTGGCCGACTTTCCCGTACCTGTGGCGCCAAGGAGCACAACATCCTTTTCGCCATTGTTAATCCGTTCGGTGAGTTCCTTGATGGCGGCCGGTTGGTCCCCGGCCGGCTGGAATTCACTGATGACTTCAAAGGGGGCCACAACACGATTGATCTCTTGCGCAAGACTCATGCAGTTAACGCTACCCCTGATAGCGCCGCCTGTGGCACATACAGAAAAATGTCATGGGCAGGACTCCCCATGCAACATGCACGGCAATTGGCTCCTGCCATGCAAAACTATTATCAGCAACTATCATCATCCGCCCTTGAGAGGACATCATGACGCAGAACACCCCCGAGAATCCGTACGATAAGCAGCAGACGCAGCAGGCCCAGCAGTACGGCCAGCCCGCCTACGCAAACGCCCCCTACGGTGCACCGGCCGAAGATCCGGGCAAGACACTGGGCATCATTGGCCTGGTCTTGTGCTTTGTCTTCGCTCTGGCCGGACTGATCGTGTCCATCATCGCCAAGAAGAAGTCCACAGAGGCCGGCTTCACCAACACCCCGGCCAACGTTGGCGTCATCCTGGGCTGGATCTTTACCATCCTCGGCACGCTCGTGGCGATCTTCTACGTCATTGCGTTCGTTGTTTTGCTCAACAATGGCGTGACCACCACCACGTACTAGCCACTAGCTAGTCGCGGCGGGCCCCTTCCCAGGACGGAAGGGGCCCGCTGCATTTAACGTGTAGTTGCTGCCGACACCGAAGCAGCATCCACGGCCAGAGTTGCCGGCCTGCCAGGATCGGCCGAAACATGCAGGGACCCGCCCCCGTCCAGCCGGCCGGTCAAGGGAAAACCAGCGCCAGCCAGTGGCGCAGTGGCAGCTGGCGTGTCCGCCGCCGTGCGCAGCTGCAGGTGCAGCTCCACGACATCGCGGGCCGCCTGCCCCGGAATGGATGTTGCACCCACGTGATCCACCGATACGGCCGACTCCCCCACAGCCGCCTTCACCCGCGCAGCCAAGCGTGCTGCTTGCGCCGGCCAGCTCGGATCGGCTGGGACGGTGTGGGCCGAGGTGGTGCCGGCGACGTTGGAGGCCGGCAGCCCGGCGGCAAGGTTGGCGGCGAAGGGCAGCAGCCGGCCATGCCATAACGCGTCAAGTTCAGCCAGGGCCCGCTGCGGCGAACCGTCATTGACAATGATGACATCGGCGGCGGCAGCCCGCTCCTCGTCGCTGGCCTGCGCGGCCAACCGAGCCAGTGCATCCGCTCTAGCCATGCCCCGGTTGCCCATCATGCGCGCAACCCTTGTCCCGGTGGAGGCCTGCACCACCACCACCAGGTGAAAGTTGGCGCCCTGCCCGGTCTCGACGAGCAGCGGGATGTCCTGGACCACTATGGCGCCGGGTCCTGCGTCGTTCTTTAGCGCTTGTGCGGCGGCCCGCACGCGCGGGTGAATGATGGCGTTGAGGGTCTGCCGTTCGGATGGATCGGTGAACACCAATGACCCCAGCAGCGGCCTGTCCAGCGACCCGTCGGGCAGCAGGATGTGCGGGCCAAAGTGCGCTACCACCTCCGCCAGGCCCACAGCGCCGGGGGCAACGGCCTCCCGGGCGAGCTGGTCGGCGTCGATGACCACGGCGCCCAGCTCACGGAAGCGGGTGGCGAGAAGCGATTTGCCGGCAGCGATGCCGCCGGTGAGTCCCAAGGAAAGCATGACTCCACACTAGACTGAATTGGTGAGCCAAACACCCGAACCCCCGTTGGCCACCCGTGGTGCTAACACGTACGCCACCCTCGCCGCGGGGCAGGACTTCCGCCACGAACTGAGCATCAAACGGTCACGGTTCATCACAGTGCTCCGCCGGGTTGAAGATGAGGCCGCCGCCCGCGCGCTGGTGGCCGAGTTGCGACGTGAATTCTACGACGCCCGACATCATTGCAGTGCCTTTGTCGTTGGCCCGGACCGTGACCTGCAGCGATCTAACGACGACGGCGAACCCTCGGGCACCGCCGGCACCCCCATGCTGGAGGCCCTCGTCAAACGTGAGACGCGTGCTGCGTCCGGCGCGGGCAGCGGTGGTGCCGCCGACCTCAGCGACGTGTGTGCCGTCGTCGTACGCTATTTTGGCGGGATTCTGCTGGGCGCCGGTGGCCTGGTTCGGGCCTACTCCGAATCGGTGAGTTCGGCGATTGACGCGGCACCCCTGGTGCGGCGTGAGCGGTTGAGGCTGTTCACGGTGGCGGTGCCCCATGCGCGCGCGGGCCGGCTGGAGAATGAGCTACGCACCGCCGGATACCTCATGACGGGCAACACCTACGACACCGAACACACCCATGTTGGACTGGCCATGGCCGATGACACGCAGGTTATCGTGGCGGCCGTTGACCGGCTGGCGTCACTCACCGCAGGCGCCTGCAGCTTGGCCGCCGTTGGTGTCGACTGGGTGGACACGCCACTCTAAGTTCCATCCAGCCGCTCATGTCGGCGTCATGGAGGGTCGCGGCGTGAAGACCCAGAACCACGTGCGTCACCACAACGGACAGCAACGCCCACCAGTACTCGCTCGTGATGGCCCGTCCGCTGAGTACGTCGTGCAAAAAGCGGGCCCCCGCCGAAGTGGGGACCCGCCTTCTTTGACCTACGTCAGCAACGAGCGGAAATTAGTTTCCGGTCAGCTTCTCACGCAATGCGGCAAGGGCTTCGTCAGAAGCCAAGGTGCCTGCACCGGTCTCGGCTGCAGCAGGCTCGGAGGAGTAGGAAGTCCCTGCGGACTCGCCACCTTCACCGGCGCCATCGGCAGCTGCATCTTCTGCGGCGTGCTCAGCAACCTGCTTCTTGTGTGCTTCCCAGCGAGTCTGAGCGTCAGCGTACTGCTGCTCCCAGACGGCGCGCTGGCTCTCGTAGCCGTCAAGCCACTCGTTGGACTCGGAATCGAAGCCCTCCGGGTACTTGTAGTTGCCCTCTTCGTCGTACTCAGCAACCATGCCGTAGAGTGCCGGATCGAACTCGGTGGAGTCGACGTCAACACCCTCGTTGGCCTGCTTGAGGGACAGCGAGATGCGGCGGCGTTCCAGGTCGATGTCGATGACCTTGACGAACAGCTCGTCACCAACGGAGACAACCTGCTCGGCCAGCTCAACGTGGCGAACTGCCAGCTCGGAGATGTGAACCAGGCCTTCGATGCCGTCTTCGACGCGAACGAACGCACCGAACGGAACCAGCTTGGTGACCTTACCCGGTACAACCTGCCCGAGGGCGTGGGTGCGGGCGAAGGTCTGCCACGGGTCTTCCTGCGTAGCCTTGAGCGAGAGCGATACACGCTCGCGGTCCAGATCCACTTCGAGAACCTCGACGGTGACTTCCTGGCCAACTTCGACAACCTCGGACGGGTGGTCGATGTGCTTCCAGGACAGCTCGGAAACGTGAACGAGACCGTCTACGCCGCCAAGGTCCACGAATGCACCGAAGTTGACGATGGAGGAAACAACGCCGGGACGAACCTGACCCTTTTCCAGCTTGTTGAGGAACGTGGAACGAACCTCGGACTGGGTCTGCTCGAGCCAGGCACGGCGGGAAAGAACAACGTTGTTGCGGTTCTTGTCCAGCTCGATGATCTTGGCTTCGATCTGCTGACCGATGTAGGGAGCCAGGTCGCGCACACGGCGCATTTCGACCAGCGATGCGGGCAAGAAGCCGCGCAGGCCGATGTCGAGGATAAGACCACCCTTGACCACCTCGATGACGGTACCGGTAACGACACCATCTTCTTCCTTGACCTTCTCGATGTCGCCCCAGGCGCGCTCGTACTGTGCGCGCTTCTTGGAGAGAATCAGACGGCCTTCTTTGTCTTCCTTCGTGAGGACCAAAGCTTCAACCTGATCGCCAACGGAGACAACGTCTCCGGGATCAACGTCGTGCTTGATGGACAGCTCGCGGGAGGGGATGACGCCTTCGGTCTTGTAACCGATGTCGAGCAGAACTTCGTCGCGATCAACCTTGACAACGATACCTTCGACGAGGTCGCCGTCGTTGAAGTACTTGATGGTTGCATCTACTGCGGCGAGGAATTCTTCAGCAGTACCAATGTCGTTAATGGCAACGACGGGAGTGGTACTAGTCTTCTCGGGGGTCGTGATGGTCATGTAGTAGGGGCTCCGATGTGGATAGTTGGTTTCGCCGAACCCTAGCAAGTTACGCGCATAGGGTGCGTCTTGCTGGACAGGGTCCGGAATTATTATGGTTGCAGGGGTTCCTGCGGATAGATCATGCACGCAACGAACAAATCCTTTGCGATGGTAACCGCTCGAATTCACGCATGACATGCCCATTTAGTCTAGTTGCTTGGGTCAAGGAGCGCAAAACCCGTGTTCGACGGCGATAATTGCGTTTGTGGACAATTCAACTCTTTTGCGGCTGGGCCCGAGCACCTGGGTTCTGTTGGCGATTTTTCTGCTTCTTGCGGCGGTACTGTGGCGCACAGCGCTGGGCCGTTCCCCGCTGCAGATGCTTGTGGCCGGCGTTCGGGCGCTGGTGCAACTGGCGGCCGTGGCGCTCGTCATTGCTTGGTTGTCCAACAGGGGTGCCTGGGCGTTTGCGTTCGTTGCGCTCATGTTTTTGGTGGCCGTGTGGACTTCGGGACGGCGGGTTGCTGCCGACGGGCGCTGGTGGATGGCAGCGATTCCCTTGGCCACCGGGGTTATTCCGCCGGCTGCGCTGATGTTTGCCGTTGGCGTGCTGCCGTTCAATGCGTTGGCGATCATTGCCATCCTTGGCCAACAAATTGGTGGTGCCATGTCTACGGTGACGCTCAGCGGGCGGCGCATCCGCGACGAATTAGCCCTTCGCCACGGCGAAGTGGAAGCGGCGGTGGCGTTGGGTTTCGAGTGGCACGCAGCCCGCGCCCTGGTGGCAAAACCCGTTGCTGGAGAGGCTGTTTTGCCCACCTTGGACCAAACCCGGACCGCAGGACTTGTCACCTTGCCGGGCGCTTTTGTGGGCATGATCATAGGCGGAGCCGCTCCCCTGGATGCCGGGCTCATCCAATTGCTGGTGCTGATCTCCTTGCTTCTGGTCACTTCCAGCGCGGCCGCCACGACTTTGTGGCTAAGTTGCCGCGGCGCCTGGTCCCGCCCGAAAACCTCCAGTGCATCAACGTTCTGACGGCTAGAAGTTGGTCATGCAGTGGGCAGTTTCCGGGGCCGCGAACATGGCGTCGAACACGCCCACTGCTCCGCTGCTGCCTTCACGTACGCGGCCCGCGGCAAGGAGCGTCTTGGCCGTGACACCGCCCAGGTACAGGCTGGACAGTTCGCTGACGCCCATGCTCAGCTCGGCCTCCACCGAACCATCCTCGGGGCAGCGCGTCACAGTGGCCTTGCCGTGGGCCACCTCGATCCGGAAGATCCCGGAGGCATGACCTAGGGGGTCGCCAATGTGGATCACGATGGACCCGTCGGTGGCGTACTCACGGGCGGCCAGGGCGCCGGGGGTGTCCAGAATGCGCAGCCACAGATGGTCCTCGGAGGCCGTGCGCTTGTAGTCGCGTTTGGCAGCCATGGCCCATTCCAAGGGGTCCACCACGGGCGCCATGTCCCAGGTGATGACGTCAATGAGATCCAGAGAGCCCAGGTAGTTCCACAGGGCCAAATATGCGCCGTCCGTGACGGCCAGGAAGTCCACAATCTCCACCGCCGAACGGCTCTTCTCATCGCTGGGCTTGTACGTCACATAGCCGTCCACGGCCCCGGCAGCGTCGTAGTGGAGCGCCGCCCGAACGTTCTTCAACGGTTCGACGGCGCCGTAGTTGCCTTGTCCTGCGGCGGCCAGCCTGTACATGTCGTGGCGGCCAATAGACCCATAGGAGCTGGCATGAACGCGTTCGAAGACCTGGTTGTGAAGGTCCCGCACAGTGCCGAGCGCAGCGATTTCCACCACGCCCACGGATGCGGCGGCGGGCACGATGAATTCCAGCCCGCCCTTTACTGTCACCTCGATGCTGCTGGTGTGAGTTGCGACGCCGAACCCGAACCGTCCGTAGATGGTGGCTTCCGACGCCGTCAGCGCAGCTATGGGGATGCCTGCCGCTTTCGCCTGGGCCAAGTCGGAGTCCATCATGGCCCGCAACAAGCCACGACGGCGATGGCTGGGACGCACTGTCACAGCGGTGATCTGGTGGACCGGTAGCAGCGTACCGGCACCCACATTCAAGCTTTTGCGGTGGTAGGCGTAGGTGGCAACTGGGTATTCCACATCCCAAGCCCCCGCCGGCGGCTGGGCGTCAATGAGGTACGCGCCGGTGACCATGCGGCCATCGACTTCTTCGCTGGTGACGTAGAACGTCAGCGCCTCATCGGTGAGAACATCCCCATGGAATCCCAGCGCAACGGCATCGGCCCACTTGGACAGTTCCGAAGAGACCTTCCCCTCGACACGGCGCGACGGAAAAGTCCGCAGCTCATAGGGGAAGGACCGGGCTGCCCGGTTGCTGGCGGGTTCATAACTCTGTGGCACGGCGATACCTTTCGTAAACGAACAAAAGCAATGGCAAATACTCAGCGGATTGTGCCCACTGCTGGGAGAGCCGGATTGGGCCCACGCGCCCGAGGGGCCCCAGATGCAGACGCGCCAGCGGCTGCACCTGGGGAGGGCGTGGGGACTAGTGCCCGGCGTCGTTCCAGCTGGCGCCCAGACCCAGCTGAACCTCCAGCGGAACCAGCAAATCTGCTGCGGCACCCATCTGCTCCACGACCAAGGCCTTGACTGTTTCCAGCTCTCCCGGCCAGACTTCCAGGATCAATTCATCGTGGACCTGAAGGAGCATGCGGGACTTGAGGTCCTGACGTTTCAGCTCGGCAGCCACACCCAACATGGCGTGCTTCATGATGTCCGCCGCTGACCCCTGAATGGGTGAGTTCAAGGCGATGCGTTCGGCGAGTTCACGCAGTTGCCTGTCGGGGCTGGAAAGATCGGGCAGGTAGCGGCGTCGGCCCTCAATGGTTGAGGTGTACCCGTCAATGCGGGCTTGTTCCACCACGCCGCGGAGGTAGTCGCGAACCCCGCCGAACCTGTCGAAGTAGTCCTTGACCAGGGTCCGGGCCTCATCCACGGAAATTTCCAGCTGCTTGGAGAGGCCGAAGCTGGTCAACCCATAGGCCAAGCCGTAAGACATGGCCTTGACCTTCGAACGCATGGCTGAGGTGACTTCCGCCGGTGCCACACCAAATACGTGGGAGCCCACATAGCGGTGCAGGTCCTCGCCCTCGGCATAGGCCTGGATCAGTCCGGCGTCCCCGGAAAGGTGCGCCATGATGCGCATCTCAATCTGGGAGTAGTCGGCTGCCAGAAGACAGTCGTAGCCTTCGCTGACCACGAAGATGTCCCTGACCCGGCGTCCCTCTTCGGTCCTGACCGGGATGTTTTGCAGGTTGGGGTTGTTGGAGGACAACCGGCCCGTGGCCGCCACGTTTTGCGCGTAGGTGGTGTGAATGCGCCCGTCCTCGGCCACGGACTTCTTCAGGGTCTCCACCATTTGCTTCAGCTTGGACGCTTCACGGTGCGCCATGAGCTGGGCCAGGAACTCATGCCCGGTCTTCTCCAGCAGCGCCTTCAGCGAGGCGGCATCAGTGGTGTAGCCGGTCTTGATCTTCTTGGTCTTGGGCAGGCCCAGTTCCTCAAACAAGACTTCCTGCAGCTGCTTGGGTGAGCCAAGGTTCACTTCGTGGCCAATGGCCGCATAGGCTGCGCTCTGGGCGGCGTTCATGGCCGCCGTGAAGTCTGCCAGCAAGACAGCCAAACGTTCCTGCGAAATGGCAATACCCGTCAATTCCATCCGCGCCAGAACCGCCGCCAGAGGCAGCTCCAACTCACGCAACAGCACGGCCGCGCCACGCTCGATCAGCTGTGGGGCGAGGTGCTCGCTGAGCAGCAACGCCACATAGCCGCGCTGCACAGCATCGGCTAGGGAGGTGTCCTCGCTCAGACCCAGATCAAGTTGCCCGCTGGACTCCTGCACGCCCGCTTCGAAGCCGACCTTCAAATGAACCTGGCTCAGTTCGGCGAGTTCGTAGCTGCGGCGATCGGGTTGGATCAGGTAGCCGGACAAGGAGGTGTCGTCCTTGACACCTGTCAGGGACAAGCCCCGCACCGACAGCGCTTTCAGCGCCTCCTTGTATTCGTGCACCACTTTGGGCGTGTCGGATTCCAGCCAGCTGGCCAACGCCGATTCCAGTGCCGAATCTGCCGTGCGCAAGTCCACCACAACGGCAGAGTCGGCACGGACCACGGCGACGGCGACTGCTTCGTGTGCCAGCCCCAGCTTTTCGCTCACAACATCAATGGCGCACAGGCCCTCCCCTGCCAACCACTCCTGGAGGTGCGCAGCCTCGGTGACCACGCGGTGGGCGGGCACTACGTGGGCCTCGCCGTCGTCCTCCGACGCCGCCTCACCGAACAGGTCAAAGAGGCGTTTGCGCAGTTGGTTGAATTCAAGGGAATCGAACAGTTCCTCCACGGCGTCCCGGTTCGGGGCCTGCAACACCATCTCCGCCAGCGGAACGGGCAAGTCCATGTCACGCAGCAGGTGGTTCAGGCGGCGGTTGCGCTTGACGTCGTCCACATTCGCGCGCAGGGACTCCCCCACCTTGCCTCCAATGGCGTCCAGATTCTCCAGGATGCCTTCGAGCCCGCCGTACTGGTTGATCCATTTGGCTGCCGTTTTGGGGCCGACGCCGGGCACCCCGGGGAGGTTGTCGGCGGTTTCGCCCACCAGGGCGGCCAGGTCCGAGTACCTGTTGGGCGGCACAAAGTATTTGGCCTCCACGGAGGCGGCGTCCATGGGCGGGATCGCGGAAATACCCTTGGTGGGGTATAGCACCGAAACCTTGTCGGTGATGAGCTGGAAGGCGTCACGGTCGCCGGAAACGACCAAGACGTCCCAGCCGGCAGCCTCACCCTGGGTGGACAAGGTGGCAATAATGTCGTCAGCTTCAAAGCCGTCCACCGAAATGGTGGGGATGTTCATGGCGGCCATGACCTTGATGATCAGATCAATCTGGCCGTAGAACTCCTCGGGCGTCTTGTTGCGCCCGGCCTTGTATTCGGTGTACTCCAACGACCTGAAGGTGGGCGTGTCCAGGTCAAAGGCCACCACCACATGGGAGGGTTTGCGTTCCTTGATCATGGTCAGCAGCATGGCGGTAAAACCGTGGACGGCGTTGGTGTGCTGACCGGATTGGGTCACAAACTTATCCACCGGCATGGCATAGAAAGCCCTGAAAGCCATGGAGTGGCCATCGATGACCAACAGGCGCGGCGTTGCGTCTTCCGACAGTCCGGAATCGGGGGTGGTTGGTGCACTGGACTGGGGGGCCGTTTTGGCAGATTCACTCACAAGTGTCAGCCTAGTCATCATGAGCGAAAATTTCACACCGCATCCCCGGGCAGCTGAACTATTGACGGCAGGGATTCCTGCCGAATTCCATCAAGTTTTGGGCCACCATGGGGTGGGGACACTGGTGGTGAAGATGGGCATCGTGTTCACCACCATGGGCGTCGACTCCATGGTGGCCACCATGCCGGTGGAGGGCAACACCCAGGTCACGGGGTTGCTGCACGGTGGCGCGCACGTGGTTCTGGCCGAAACGCTGGGCTCCTTCGCCGCAGCTTTCCATGCCGGCGCCGGCAAGAAAGTAGTGGGCATTGAGATCAATGCAACACACCACAGGGGCGCCGTTGCGGGTCTTGTCACCGGCACGGCCACACCCATTCACTTGGGCCGCACCCTCGCCACCCACGAGGTGGTCATGACAGATGAGTTGGGCCGCCGGCTCTCCACCTGCCGCATCACCAACATGATCCTGGACGCCTAGCCCGCCCGTCCCGTCACCCACGACGCCGGCCACTGACCTTCCGCGAAAAACGAAAGGTCAGTGGCCGGCGTCGTACGCTGTCAGCGATTCTTAGAACAAGCGGTCCAGCATGGCAAAGAACGGCTCGTTCAGGTGCGGCACAATCAAGACAATGCCGAGCGCAACGGCTAATACGCAGAAACCGAAGCACACGTAGGAGCCCCATTTGGCGGCCTGGTTGACGTTGTCAGCGTCGTCACCGCTGACGGCTGTCAGGCGCACGCCCAGGGAGTACATGACAACAACGAACCCGGCACCCACCAAGGTGGTCAGGGCTACTGAGACAAATCCGAGCCAGTCGATCATTTCTTCCCCTTCTTGGTGGCAGTCTCTTCCGTACCCAAGGGAGTCTCAACAACTTCCTCCTTGGCCAGGGGCGCCGCACCAACCTTTTCCTTGACCTTGGGAGCCTCGGCGGCCTTGGTCATGGCCTTCAAAACGGCAGTGTCGGCCGTGTCCAGTGCGGCTTGGGCGGTGGCCCGGATGGCAGCAGCCTCGGCGGCACGCTTGGCCGCCTTCTGAGCTGTTTTTTCCGCCGCACGTGCCTTGGCGGCCAGGCGTTCACGTTCCTTTTTGCTGGGAATGTGCATAGCCTCGCCCACGGCGTCAACATCGCTGATCGCATTGCTGTGATCAACGGTTTCGCGCTGGGACAGCACAAACATGATGGAGATGGCGCTCAAACCCAGAACAGCAACAATGACGATGCCCACGGCGCCGGTGCGGATCAGCAGGGCAGCCAGGCCACCCACGAATGCCGCGGCCGGGAGCGTGAACAGCCATGCCAGGCTGATCTTGCCAATGGCCCGCCAGCGAACCGTGGAACCCTTGCGGCCAAGGCCTGAACCAATGACGGAGCCTGAGGCCACGTGCGTGGTGGAGAGGGCAAAACCGAGGTGGCTGGAGGCCAAAATGGCTGTGGCCGTGCTGGTTTCGGCCGCGAATCCCTGGGCGGGCTTGACGTCTGTCAGCCCCGAACCCAGGGTGCGGATGATGCGCCAACCGCCGGCGTAGGTGCCGGCCGCGATGGCAATGGCGCACGTGGCAATGACCCAGAAGTGCGGTCCGGTGCCGGATTCCTGAAGACCTGACGCCACCAGAACCAAGGTGATGACACCCATGGTCTTCTGGGCGTCGTTGGTGCCGTGGGCCAAGGCCACCAGCGAGGAGCTGAAGACCTGGCCGCGGCGGAACCCGCCACGTTTCTGGGTGCGCTTGTCACCAGAATCGGTGTCCGAACGCTTGGTGATGGAATAGGCCATCTTGGTGCACAGGTAGGCCACCAGACCGGCGATGGTGGGCGCCAACAGGGCCGGCAGCAGCACCTTGGAGAGAACCACCATGAAGTTCACAGCCCCGAAGGACCAGGTGCCAACAATGGCTGCGCCAATCAGCCCGCCGAAGAGGGCGTGCGAGGAGCTTGAGGGCAGGCCAAGAAGCCAGGTGAACAAATTCCACAGGACTGCGCCCATCAACCCGGCAAAGATCATCTCCGGGGTGATGGCAACACCGTTGGGCCCGCCCTCATTGATGATGCCGCCGGAGATGGTCTTAGCCACTTCAGTGGAGAGGAAAGCTCCCACAAGGTTAAGAATCGCGGCCAATGCTACGGCTGTCTTGGGCTTGATGGCGCCTGTGGCAATGGGTGTAGCCATTGCGTTGGCGGTGTCATGAAAGCCATTCGTAAAATCAAAGAAAAGGGCTAGTGCTATGACAAGCACAACCATGAAGGTGAGATCCACCCGCGGTCCAATCTAAAGAGGGCAATTGCGGACTAAAAAAGTCTAATAGGAAAACCGGCACACATCTGCCCGCAGCGCGGAAAGCACCCCGGCAACATGTCTATACAACCTTATGCTGCTGCGACGCTTTTTTGGCGCGCCCAACACTTTTCCTGTTCAGCTGATGTCCGGCGGAGCCGTAGCAGGGCAGCTGCGAGGCGGGTGTCGAGCGTTACGCTGGGGCTGTGGCCAACAATTCGGCACAGGGACCGAACGCACTGAAAGGTAACTTCCCATGAGCAACTTGGAAGTGGCACCCCCGGAACTGACCTGCCCCAGCAATCCGGGCACTGTGGAGGTTCTGGAGCCCCGTGAAGTGCCACTGGGTGGCCCCCGCGCCATGCCTGTCCGGCGGACACTTCCTCAGCGTGAGCGGTCCCTCATCGGGGCGTGGTGCTTCCTGGATCACTATGGCCCGGACAATGTGGCGGCCACAGGCGGCATGGCCGTTCCACCGCATCCGCACACGGGATTGCAAACTGTGAGCTGGCTATTCACCGGCGAAATTGAGCACGCCGATAGTGCTGGATATCACGCCACGGTCAGGCCCGGCGAGCTGAATCTGATGACCGCGGGGCGGGGCATCAGCCACTCCGAATACTCCACAGCCGCCACCACCATGTTGCATGGCGCTCAGCTGTGGGTGGCCTTGCCCGCGGAGGCCCGCTTCACGGAGCCCACCTTTGCGCACTACGCCCCGGCCGCTGCGAGTCTGCCCGGCGCCGTGCTGCGTGTGTTCTTGGGCGTGTTGGCCGGTCAGGTCTCGCCCGTGCACACGTTCACGCCCCTGCTGGGAGCTGAGATCCTGCTCGACGCCGGTGCAACCCTCACGTTGGAGGTGCGGACCGACTTTGAGCACGGCGTTCTGGTCGATGAGGGGACGGTGACGGTGGCGGGACAGCCCCTGGCCTACGCCGAGCTGGGCTATGTGGGGCCCGGGCATGCGAGCCTGACTATGGTGGCTGGACCCGATCCTGTGCGACTCTTGCTGATTGGTGGGACACCGCTGGGGGAATCCATTGTGATGTGGTGGAACTTTGTGGGTCGCACCCACGAGGAGATTGTTGCCTTCAGGCGCGCGTGGCAGAGCGTCATCGGTGTGGAGCACGCTGCCATGGACGACGCCGGACCCCACTTCGGTCTACCGGGCCACCTCACGGACGCTCCTTTGCCGGCCCCCGTGCTGCCCGCCGTGAGGCTGCGGCCGCGCGCCAACCCGAGCTGAGCCGCCCACGCGCCTGCGTGCCGTTAGGCCCACATGTTGCGCCACTTTGAGGGTGGCGCAACATTGGGGAACAAACCGTGCGCAGAATCGATCTGGAGCGCATTATCTGCACACTGACCGGGCGGTCACGGCCAAAACAGCACGGAGTTCAACGAGATCACAGCTGGTTCAGCCTTCGCGGAGGTTGTCCCGCACCATGGGGGCCACCTTCGTGGCGTAGAGCTCAATGCTCTTCATCATGGCCAAGTGAGGCAGTGTGCCGTGGCTGTACTTCAGATCGAAGCGTGAAAGCCCCAGTGACTTCGCCACGGTGGTGATCTTGGTGGCGACAGTTTCCGGTGAGCCAACCATCAGGGCGCCGCGCGGACCTGCCGTGACGTCAAACTCTGCACGGGTCAAGGGCGGCCAGCCGCGGTCACGGCCAATGCGGTTGTGCATGGCTTGGTAGTGCGGCCACAGCTCATCCTTGGCCTGCTGGTCAGTTTCAGCAATGTGACCGGGGGAATGTACCCCAATGGGCTGCACTGGATGGCCAAATTCCTTCAGCGCCCGGTGGTAGAGCTCGGCAAATGGCGCAAACTGCTGCGGCTCCCCGCCAATGATGGCCAACATCAACGGCATGCCGTATTGCGCCGCCCGGACCACTGACTGCGGGCTGCCACCGACGGCGACCCACGACGTCAGCGTTCCTGACTCGGTGTGCGGGTACACCATTTGTTCGCTGAGGGCGGGGCGGGTGTTGCCGCGCCACGTCACGGGGCCCTGCTTGCGCAGCTCGTTGAACAGTTCAAGTTTCTCTTCAAAGAGTTCCTCATAGTTGGCCAGGTCAAAGCCAAACAACGGGAAGGACTCGGTGAAGGAGCCACGGCCCAGGATGACCTCGGCGCGGCCGTTGGAAACGGCGTCGAGCGTGGAAAAACGCTGGAACACCCGGATGGGGTCATCCGAGCTGAGAACTGTCACGGCCGAGCCCAGTCGGATGCGCTCGGTCTGCCCGGCGATGGCTGCCAGCACCATGTCCGGGGCGGAGATGGCAAAGTCGCCACGGTGATGCTCGCCGACGCCAAAGTAGTCCAGCCCCAGCTTGTCGGCCAGTACGGCTTGTTCGACGACGTCGCGAATGACGTGCGCCGCCTGCTTGGGTACGCCGTTCTCATCAACGGTGATGTCACCAAAGGTGTCCAAGCCCAGTTCAATGCCGCCGTTTTCGCTACTGCGCCGTTCAAGGGTGCCGTTTGTCACGGGAATACCGTCCATTTCTCAACGAAAGTCCGGGGCCGCCAACACCCCGCTATGAATATGCGTTTGCATCTACTTTCACAACCGGGGGTTGGTGGATTCTATTCCCTCGCCGTTAGCGGCGCAGCAGCGTGGCCTTGCTCCGGTAGACAGCCAGGAACGTGGAGATGCGCCGCACGGCCTCTTCAATATCATCCACCGAGGGCAGGATGACGAAGCGGAAATGATCCGGCGTTGGCCAGTGGAAAGCCGTGCCGTGGCTAACCAGGATCTTTTGGTCCTGCAAGAGTTCGATCACGAAATCTTCATCGGATTCGATGGGGTACATGTCCGGGTCGAGCCTGACGAACAGGTACATGGCTCCGGCGGCAGGCACACACGACACTCCCGGTAGGGCGTTGAGCAGCCGTGCGGCGACGTCGCGCTGCTCCCGCAACCGTCCGCCGGGCTTGATGAGGTCGTTGATGCTCTGGTAGCCGCCCAGGGACGTTTGAATGGCGTGCTGGGCCGGCACGTTGGCGCATAGACGCAGTGACGCCAACAATTCCAGCGACTCCTTAAAGCCCGCCATGGCGGCGCGCGGACCGGACAAGGCCACCCAGCCCGCCCGGTAGCCCGGCATCCTGTACGCCTTGGACAGGCCACTGAACGTGAGCGTGCAAACATCCTTGGACATGGCCGCCATGTGAAGGTGGGTGTGGCCGTCGTAGAGTATTTTCTCGTAGATCTCATCCGAGAAAATCACCAGATCGTGTTTGCGCGCCAGTTCCACAAACGCTTCAAGAATATGGCGCGGGTACACCGCGCCCGTGGGGTTGTTGGGGTTGATGATGACTATGGCGCGCGTGTTGGGCGTGATTTTGCTTTCGACGTCGGCCATGTCGGGCCACCACTCGTTGTCTTCATCGCACAGATAGTGGACAGGGACCCCGCCGGTGAGCGTGACAGACGCCGTCCACAACGGGTAGTCGGGGGCCGGAATCAGGACCTCGTCGCCGTTCTCTAGGAACGCCTGCAAGGTCATGGAAATGAGTTCGCTGACTCCGTTGCCAACAAAGATGTCATCCACCCCAATAGTCATCAAACCCTTGGTTTGGTAATACTGGGAGATGGCTGTGCGGGCCGAGAAGATGCCCTTGGAATCGCTATAGCCCTGGGCCCCGCGCAGGTGGTGGATCATGTCAACAACAATTGATTCGGGCGCTTCGAGGCCGAAGGGCGCCGTGTCGCCAAGGTTCATGCGCAGGATACTGTGTCCCTCCGCCTCCATTTTCTGGGCGGCATGAAGGATGGGGCCACGAAGTTCATAGCGAACGTTGGCCAATTTGCTGGAATATTGCATGGGGCGCATGCCTTCCATTTTCACACAAGGGTGAGGGCGCAACGGTGAACTGTCCAAATCTCGGGCAGGCGCCGCACCCAACTGGCGGCCACTGACCGGCCTAGAGGGTGGGCAGCACCTGCTCCTTGACCTGCTTGCGCAGAATCTTGCCCAGCATGGAGCGGGGCATGTCAGCGACTTGCACAATCCGGACTGGAACCTTGTAGCTCGTCATGCGCTCCCGGCAGTACGCGCGCAGGGCTGGCTCATCCAGCTCGGTGCCGGCCTGGAGCTGGACTGCTGCAACCACCATTTCGCCACCCCGTTCCAAGGGCTTGCCGAAGACGGCGACGTCGGCCACGCCGTCGTGCAGGCGAAGAACGGCCTCCACCTCGGAGGGGGAAACGTTGAAGCCACCCGTGATGACGAGCTCCTTGGACCTGTCCACGATGGTGGTGAAACCGTCCGGGTCCACTGTCACGATGTCACCTGTGTGCAGCCAGCCATCCTCCGTCAGTACCTTGGCTGTTTCTTCGGGATTGTTCCAATAGCCCTGGAAAACCTGTGGGCCCTTGAGTAGCAATTCCCCCCGCTCCCCCTGCGCAACGTCCACGCTGGCATCATCCACATCGACAACCCTCATCAGAGTGGAGGGGAAGGGCACGCCAATGGTGCCGGTGCGCCGCGTGGGGTGAAAGGGATTTCCCAGCGCCACGGGCGAGGATTCGGTCATGCCGTAGCCCTCCACCAACAGGCCACCGGAGACTGACTCCCACAGCTCCACCACACGGTCGGGCAAGTTCATGGCGCCGGAGATGGCGTACTTGCATGACAGCAGCGAGACGCCCTTCTCCTTCGCAGCCAATGCTGTGCGCTCGTAGATGGGCGGCACCGCACAATATACAGTGGCCGGGGACTTCTTCATGGCGGCCAACACCAGATTGGTATCGAATTTTGGGAACAGCACGAGCAGCCCTTGTTTGCGGATGCCAAAGGTGAGGTACAAGGTCATGCCGAAGGCGTGGAACATGGGCAAGATGGCGTAGAGGACTTCCTTGCGCACTTGCGCGCCGTGCATCCATGCCTCACCCTGGCGGGCATTGGAATACAGGTTGAAGTGGGTGAGCATGGCGCCCTTGGGGTGTCCTGTGGTGCCGGAGGTGTAGCCGATCACCGCCAGATCCTGCACGTGCGGGCGAGGGTGGGCGGAGTCGATCCTGCCGTGGGCCAACAACTCCTTCCAGGTCATGGCGCCCGGCGCCGATACTGTCAGTGCGCTGCGTGTGTCCCTGAGTTTCTTCACCGGTAAGTGCAAGGCGAGCCGCTTGATGGTGGGGAACGCAAGTAAAAGATTCACCGCCACGATGTGGTCAATCTGGACGTCGGCGGGGAACTGGCGCACAGCTGTCACTGCCTTGTCCCAGGCAATGACAACCCGGGCCTGATGGTCTTCAAATTGGTGCCGGAGCTCGCGTGCTGTGTACAGCGGGTTGTGCTCCACCACCACCGCGCCCACACGCAACACCGCATAAAACGCCACAACGTGCTGCGGACAGTTGGGCAAAATCAGGGCCACCCTATCCCCCGCCCGCACACCCAGACGGCGCAGACCCTCGGCCGCCTGTGCCACCTGCTCCCCCAATTCGCGGTAGCTGGTGCGGCGGCCAAAGAACTCCAGCGCTGGGTGGTCACCGCCCTCGGCGACAGCGTGCTCAAACATGGCGACCAGGGACTCGGTGGGAAGTTCAATATCTGCCGGGACGCCTGGCTGGTAGTTCTTCACCCACGGTGGGGTTGGGGAGTCTTGGGGCCAGGTGGTGGACTGCTCAATGTTCGCCATGCCACCATTTTGCCGCCAACGCCGCCGCGGTGTCGAATACGGCGGGCAAGGCCAGCTGCGGCCCTCCCGCCCCGCGCACAACGTCTAGGGTCCGGCGTCGAACATTCGGAGTTGAAGGGGAAAAACAGGCGATTCGGGGGCTGTCGCCTTTCTCACACTCGAGAATTTCTCCGTTCCCTTAGCACACCCCGGGCAGCCCATGGACCGGCGAAGATTGCTAAGCTGAGAAGCCGGACATGGCCCCCATGCTGGGTAGCTGCCCCCAACACTCTCATTCCCTCAAAGGAGAACAACGCCTCAATGACATCCGTGGCCACTGAATCACTGCGTGACCAGCTTTGGAATCGCCGTTATGACGAGAACATTGCCCCCATCACCGAGCTGTGCGACAGCCTTGCGGAAGCCCGGCCCGAGCAGCAGGTGGCCTACGTGGACCCCGTTCACGATGTCGACGAGTGCAAGATCATCAGCCTGTTCTCCAATGTTGGCGAGATGGACGAGTCGGGCTTCATCACAGCCGGCGACGAGCAGGCAGCAACACGGCTTTTGGGTATCCACTGGCAGATTGGTCTGCGCCCCAGCCTGGTCATGCCCTGGAATGTGCACCCGTGGTTCACCCCGGGTGAGCCCAACGGACGCCTCACCGCACCGCAGATTGAGCAGGGTCTGCGCCCGCTGGTGAAGTTCATGACGATGGTCCCGCGCGCATCGGCACTGGTGGCGCACGGCACCGAGGCGCACCGGCTGGCCGATCAGCTCCTGAAAGCGCAGGGGCCCATGCTGTACAAGCGTGGATTCGGAATTTACAAGGTCCGTTCGCTGTCCGGTCGCAGCTTTGCCGGCTCGCCCGAGCGTCAGGAACAGTGGCTGCTGGAATCGGCCAAGGCCTACGCCGAGTCAATGACCCGCAACGGCATCCCCGTCAAGGGCCGCTAACTCTCCGCAACTTTCTCAACTGACCCGCAGAAAACGCCGAAAAAATGCGATTTTGATCGTTTTTTCGGCGTTTTCTGCGGGTCAGATGTGGTTAAGGCGCGACGGCGGGACCCACCTCCCGGGACTGCCCGGTGCCCTTCCTCGCGGCGGCCCGGGCGAGTAGCATTTAGTGCGTCGCTAAACCGTGGCAGCATTGCCACTCGCCCGAGCGGAGCCGGTCCAAAGGAGTGCACCATGCGTGCATCAAGCGAGCAACACAGCAGTCCCGCAGCAGTCCCGCAGCGCGGGAAGACTACCCTCGTGAACAGCTATCGGGCGGCATTGCGGGCAGGTGGAATTGCTGTCGTTGTCGCCGGGCTCGCAGGCACAGCATGGTTTGCCTTGGAAGTCATGCCGCCACTCCTCGGCTTCGAGGACACAGACAACCCCGCCGTAAGTCTGGAGTATCTGCGCCAGTACCCACGGATTTACTCCCTCGCCGGCATTGCGGTGTTCATCGTGGCCGTGGCTCTTGTCGTGGCGAGTTTCGCCGTCTCCGATGTGCTTGCGCCGCGGACAAACAGCCTCACCCGACGCAGCCTGAGCGCGCTGGGGCTCTTTTCAGCTGCCTTCTTCTTCATGCACGGAGTGTTGCGCTCCTCAGTGGGGGCCCTGCTCTACATCGAATCACTGAACAGCGGCTGGGGCGAGTCCACCTATCTCGCCGTTCAGGCGTTGGGAATCCACGGTTTCGCCCAGGCAGGGATAATGACGCTCGGCCTCTGGGCTGTGGGAATCTGTGCCGCCGGAGCTCGCTCCCGCACTCTTCCACTGTGGCTATGTGCCCTGGGAGTCTTTCCCGGCCTCCGGGTCGTGATCCTCATCGCAGGTCCCTTCATGACGGCCGCAACGAGCGATTCTGACGCGAACGCGGCAACCGGTGCTGGCGACATGTCCGAGTTTCTCTGGCTTGGCTCCCTTGCGCTGATCCCACTGGCAATGCTGTGGTGGATTGGCCTCGGTGTGGTGCTGTTGGTCAAGTCTCGCCGCAACCGCCAGCAGAGAACACTCCACTCGGCCCAGTAAGGCAAACCAAGATCGCCCGCGGCGGCCTGAGTGCGAGTTCACCGCCGGCGGTATCTGTCCACGCAGCCAGAGCTCATCCACCGAAAATGGGATGCGGCGGATTGATCCTCTGCGGTATGCTCGGCGCATGAGCCCCTGCGCAGTGCAGCCTGGCGGACGGAGCCGCCCACATGGCTTCCGGTTCTTTGCGGCTGCAGTTTCTTTGGCAGCGGCACTTCCCATGGCAGCTTGTGTGCCCAACTCCCCCGCACCAATGCCCAACCCTGCGCCCTCAACTGCGCCCTCACCAACGCAGAGTAGCTCGGCTGCTGCAACGGCCAGCACCGGGGATGTGGTGACAGGGCTCCAATCCCCCTGGTCGATGGTGTTGCTGGCCGATGGTTCCCTGTTGGTCAGTGAACGTGACACGGGACAGATTTTGGAGGTTTCAGAAACGGGGGCCAAGCGAGGCATAGGTGCAGTCCCGGGCGTGGTCCCGGCCGGAGAAGGCGGTCTGTTGGGGCTCGCCGTTGGTCCGGGATGCGTCGATACGGCTGCACCCTGCGTTGACTTGTTCGCCTACCTAACCACCGGAACTGACAACCGGATTGTCCGCATCCCCGTCCAGGGGGCTGCCGGTGTGCGGGCCCTCGGGGCGCCGGCAACCATCCTTGAAGGAATCCCCAAGGCCAGCAATCACAATGGTGGCCGGCTGGCCTTCAGCCCTGACGGCATGCTTTACGCCACAACGGGTGACGCCGGGAACCGAAACGCCGCTCAGGACGCCGCATCATTGTCGGGAAAGATCCTGCGGTTGACTCCTGGCGGCGGAATCCCGACCGACAATCCGTTCCCGGGCAGCCGCGTTTGGTCCCTGGGGCATCGCAACCCGCAAGGCATTGCGTGGGACGGTCAGGGCCGCATGTGGGCCTCCGAATTTGGCCAGAACACGTGGGATGAGCTCAATGAGATCCAGCCGGGCAGCAACTATGGCTGGCCGGTGGTGGAGGGCAAGGGCGACGACGCCCGCTTCATCAACCCGGTACTGGAGTGGCCCACGAACGAGGCTAGCCCCAGCGGGATTGCGATCCAAGGGACCACCTTGTACATGGCCGCCCTGCGCGGGGAACGCCTGTGGGTCGTTGAGCTGGCCGGGCCTCCCCGGGCGCAGGCCCGGCTGATCGGGGCATATGGCCGGCTGCGCGACGTCGCGATAGCTGGCGACGGCAGCCTGTATATCTTGACGAACAATACGGACGGCCGAGGCAATCCCCGGCAAGGTGACGACAGGATCGTGGCTCTCCTCCCAACTGGCCCGCAGTAAACGGCGAAAATTCACGGAAATCGCGTGTTTTTCGGCGTTTTCTGCGGGCCAGTTGGGTGGCTAGCGCAGGTGCGGGGCCACCAGCTCGGCGTAACGGGACTTCACTGTCTCGATGACAGCGGCGAAAGGCTGGGTCCAGATGTCCTCGTTGAAGATTTCCACCTCAACCACGCCGTCGTATCCTGCCTCGGCAACCCAGGCGCCGATTGAGGCGAAGTCGATCACGCCGTCGCCCATGAAACCGCGCGACAACAGAGCGTCGGCGGCGATGGGCAGGTTGAAGTCGCACACGTGGAAGGTGTCAACCACCACGCCCACTGCCTCCACGGGGTGCGGGGCCGCAAGATCCAGGGCTTGGCCCAGCGTCGACAGGACGGCCCTGTCTGCGGCATACATGGGGTGCAGCGGTTCCAAAACCAGGCGCACTCCGTGTTCCAGGGCGAACGGCACCAGTTCCGCGAGCCGGTCAGCCACGCGCTGGCGTGCAAGCACAAAGTCCTTGCCGCCGGTCACGGCCGCTGCCGTTCCGCCGCCGTCAACGCCGCGGTCAACGGCGCCGGGTGAGACGCTGAAGTCCGGCAGGCCGCCGACAACCATGATGATCTCGGACGTGCCGAGGGCTTTGGCTTCCAGGACGGCTGCCTTGTTGTCCGCGAGGGCCGCGGCCTGCCCGGCCTCATCGGCTGCCGTCAGGAAACCGCCGCGGCACAAGCTTGAAACCTGCAGGCCGGATTCGCGCACCATCTCAACGGCCGTCGCCAGGCCAATGTCGGCAACCTTGTCGCGCCACAGGCCAATGTGAGTCAGACCCGCGGCTGCCGTCAAGGAGAGCGCCTCTGCCAGCGAGGCCCTCTTGATGGTCGCGGTATTGATGGACAGCTTCTCAAACGTGCTCATACTGTGGCGCCCTGCCTGACAAGCGAGGCAACCCCGGCGGTGTTCAAGAAACCGGACATGCGTGATGCGGCAAGCTCTGGATGGAGCAGCAGACCGGCCGTGTTGGCCAAGTGGAACAGCTTCACCAAATGGTTGAGGTCGCGGGCGGCGTGCAGGCCACCGATCATCTGGAACCCGGGCTGGAAGCCGTTGAGCCACGCCAGGAAGGCGATCCCTGTCTTGTAGTAATAGGTGGGCGCCTCGAAAATGTGCAGTCCCAGGTCCGTGGTGGAATCCAGGATGGCACGGGCTTCGGCGGGGCGGCCGGCGTCGTACTCCTGCAACGCCGTGGACGCGGCCGGTGCAATCGCGGCAAAGATGCCAAGGAGCGCATCCGAATAGTGCGCGCCGTCGCCGTCAATGAGCTCGGGGTAGTTGAAGTCATCGCCTGTGTAGAGCCGCACGCCTTCGGGCAGCGACGCGCGCAGCGTGACTTCGTGTCCGGCGTCGAGCAGGGACACCTTCACGCCGTCGACCTTTGCCGCATGGGTCTCGATGAACTGCTGGAACGTGGCCGTTGCGGCTGCCACGTCCTCGCTGCCCCAGTAGCCGGCCAGGGCGGGATCGAACATGATGCCCAACCAGTGCAACACCACCGGCTCCTTGGCCTCGGTGAGCAGCGTGCCATAGAGGGCAAGGTAGTCGGCGGGGCCGGACGCAACCGTGGCCGGAGCGTGCGAGGCCATGATGATGACCTTGGCACCCGACGCTTCGACGACGGCGATCTGCTCACGGTAAGCGGCCAGAACCGCCGCCAATCCAGCGATGCCGGGCCCGACGGCGGCCGGGTCCAGCTGGTCTGTGCCGGCCCCGCAGGCCAGCAGGTCGCGCACGGTCCGCTCCGGGGAAGCGACAAGCGCAGCCTCGGTGGCGGTGCGCTTGATGAGCTGCTGTGTGGCGGCCCAGTCCAGGCCCATGCCGCGCTGCGCGGTGTCCATGGCGTCGGCGATGCCAACGCCCCAGCTCCACAGTTCGCGGCGGAACGCCAACGTGGCATCCCAGTCAATGTCGGCCGGGGCGCCGGGGACGTTGTGGCACAGAACCTTGGGCGTGACGTGGGCAGTCGCGTAGACCTTGCGGCAACGGATCACTTCGGTGGGCTTGCGCCACGGCCCGGTTTTGTTCAGGGTCAGGGTTTCCAGCTCGCCGTCCGGGCGCGGAAGCGTCAGTGAGATGGTCATGATTACAGCTCGATTTCCGGGATGTCCAGGGTGCGGCGCTCGGCGGAGGACTGCAGGCCCAGTTCGGCAAGCTGCACGCCGCGCGCTGCTGAGAGCAGGCCGAAGCGGTGTTCGCGGCCGGCAATGGCGTCGCGCAGGAACTCTTCCCACTGCAGCTTGAAGCCGTTGTCCAGATCGGCATTGGCGGGAACCTCGGCCCACTGCGCGCGGAAGGACTCGGTGACGGGCAGGTTCGGGTTCCAGACGGGCTTGGGCGTGTGGGCGCGCTGCTGGGCAACGCACTTGTTCAAGCCAGCAACAGCCGAACCGTGAGTGCCGTCGATCTGGAATTCCACCAGTTCGTCGCGGTAAACGCGCACAGCCCAGGAGGAGTTGATCTGGCCGATGACGCCCTCAAGCACGTAGTTCCAGTGGCAGAACATGTCGGTGGTCATGCCGCCGCCATCTTCCTTGCGGTAGTCACAGGAGGGACGCTGGGCCGCCTGGTGATCGCCCTCGAACACCCAGTAGCCGAACTCGCCACGGATGGACAGGATGCGGCCAAAGAAGCCCTCATCGACAAGGCGGCGCAGTTTGACCAGGCCCGGCAGGTACAGCTTGTCGTGCACCACGCCCGCCGTGATGCCGCCCCCCTGACCAATGCGGGCCAACTTGATGGCCTCCTCGAGGGTCTCCGCCGTGGGCTTCTCGGTGAAGATGTGCTTCCCATTGGCCATGGCCTTCTTCAAGGTGGCCGCGCGCAGGCTGGTCATGGAGGCGTCAAAGACGACGTCGACGGTGGGGTCGGCTATGACGGCGTCCAAGTCGGTGGACCAGTGCTCCACGTTGTGGAGTTCGGCGAGCTCGCACACCTTGGCCTCGTTGCGGCCCATCAGGATCGGCTCGATGGCAACCCTGGTGCCGTCTTCCAGGAACAATCCGGAGTCACGCAGCGGTAGGATGGACCGCAGCAGGTGCTGACGGTAGCCCATGCGCCGGTGATGCCGTTCATGGCGATTCGAACAACAGCAGGCTCGCCCGCAGCTGAGGCGGCGGTTTGCCCGGTGGAAGCTAAAAGAGTCACTGTGATCTCCCGGTATTTGTTGCAAGTGTGTGCCGGGAATCCCTGCGTGGCCTAAAGTTTGGAAAGCGCTTTCCAATAAGTGCTGAACCTACCACCGGGTCAAGACAATTCTGAGACCGGAAAATATTTCACGACAGGGACTCTCACGTGCCCGTCAAACTAATCGAAGTGGCCCGGCATGCCGGCGTGTCCCTGGCTACAGCATCAAGGGTGATTAACGGATCCAGCAGGACGCCCGCCGCCGAGATTGCCAGACGGGTAAAGTCAGCCGCAGAGGAATTGGGATATGTGGCCAATGCCCAGGCCCTGGCACGTTCCACGACCGGGCTGGTGGGTTTGGTGGTCCACGACATTGCTGACCCGTACTTTTCCGCGACCGCCCATGGCGTGCAGCAGGCGGCCCTGCAATCGCACCACCAGGAGCTGTTGGCTGGCACCGATATTGCTGGCGACGGCGACTCCCCCGGCGACGCCGAACTTGCGGCCGTCAACGCGTTCGTTTCCTACCGCACCGACGCCATCATTCTGGCTGCTTCACGGCTCCTGCAAGAGGATCTACGACTGACCAAGGCTCTCTCGCAGTACATTCACAATGGCGGCCGCGTGGTCACCCTGGGCACCTCCGCCATCCCGGATGCCCAGGTCCTGACTGTGGCCAACCGCGAGGGAGCCACGGCTTTGCTGGCGGCGCTGGTGGCCCAAGGAATCATTCGCTTAGGGATTCTGGCGGGACCGCATGAAAGCAATACGGCACGTGTCCGCGTGGAAGGCTTCATGCAGGGCCTTGCCGCGGCAAAACTTGAGCCACTCGCCGTCGTGCATGGAGCATTCACCAGCACGGGAGGCTACGACGCCACGCTGGAGTACTTGGATTCGCTCGGTGACACGGGTGATGTCCTGTCTGCTTTGAAGCACGACGCCGGGTCCCCCGGACTGACCACGTAAAGCCTGCCCCTTGAGGACATGGGCAGGCTGACTGCCGAGATGGCGCTTAACCCGGCCGGCAAGCAGACAAACAGCGTCACAGGCGCCGTGGTGCTTCGTGAAAGCGCTGGCGGGCGCACGCCGGCCAGCAGTAAGCCTTTCGGCTGGAAATCTGGTGTCTATTCGGGTCCTGGTGAGGCATAATCACACCATGACTACTGATGAGCGCCCCGGTGAGAATATGTCCGTCGACGAGGCGTGGCAGTTTCTGGCCAACACGAGCTTTGGCAGACTGGCGCTGAGCGTAGCCAACCAGCCGGACATCTTCCCCATCAACTATCTGGCCCAGGAACACAGACTCCTCCTCCGAACCAACCCGGGAACCAAGCTGGCCGAACTGACCATCAACGACACAGTAGCCTTCGAGATCGATGGACTTGCCGAAAACCAGGCATGGAGCGTTGTCCTCAAGGGAACTGCGCGGGTGCTGGAGTCGCAAACAGAGATTGACGCGGTCATGGACCTACCCCTGACGCCATGGTTGCCAACGCTGAAGTACACGTTTGTGGAGATCACGCCCAGCAGTGTTCGAGGGATCCGCTTCCACCTGGGAGCAGAGCCGGAGCGTTACTAGACCTCAAGTCGCACCAACAACGCTTCGACAAGTCAACCCAAACTGTCAACGTGAACCTGGGTAGACACCCCTCACCGAATAACCCCGCGCCGGTGCTGAGAAGCGACGGCCTAGTTTCATTCGGCCGCAACATGGCGGGCCCAACACACGTGCCGCCGTCGTTCCTTGAAATACAGGAGCAACGGCGGCAGTGGAGGCCTCGACTAGGCAGTGCCGGGGACAACTACCAGCGATGGGCCACACCCAGCACTATCCGAGACGTGTTCCCCGGACCATCCAGCACGAATACGTTGAACGGCAGCCTGGCCCTGACGCCCACACCGAAGTGGGTGTAGCCCTCAAAGCTGCCCGTCATCGCGAGCTGGCGGAAGGTGGCGTAGCCGGCCGTGTTGACCAGCTCATTCCTATTGGCTGGTGAATAGGTGGGCAATCCGGTGCTTTGATCGTAAGCGGCCACGAGAACAACAACCTGCAAGTACGCCCCGCCTCTCAGCGCGACGGGAAGCCCACTGCCGGGCTGCAAAACAGTTGAAACGTACTTCACGGTGTAGCCGTTGGCATGGCCCCGAACGTCGATGACCATGCGGTCAAAGCACGCATGCCTGCCCGCACGAACATTTGTGACGGACCCGCCCGAAAAAGTCCCGGCGGACTTGGCCAGCGAGCCCCACGTGATGCCACAGTAAGGCGACACGGAAGCGGCCTGGGCAGGCGCCGGAGCAACCACAATAAAAGCTAGGAGCAACCCCACAATTGCTAGCCAAGTCTTGACGATTTTCATGAAAAACACCCTCTGTGGGAACCGGTGGATACCCTCGTCATTGAGGGTGATATCACGCTATTCCTTCAGGTCTCCCGGGCGCATCACCCCGCCAGCAAACTCCTCCAAACCGATACTGCCGTAGCTGCGCTGGTCATGATCGTTATCCAGATTTCCATAGTCGCCTAGTCGCCTAGTCGTGACCTTGTGCCTCACCTCGATTCATTTGGGGCATGGATTTGAAGATCCGCCCGAATGATGACTGAAATCCGCAGCGACGGATCAACCCCTTGACCCGGAGGCATTTTAGGCCTGCAATAGGTGTATGGCGACACGTCAGGTGCGCCTGCATGCAGCGTCCGGACGGTGCCGTCGGACCACGTTCGGGGAGGTGCCGAGAATGGTTTTCCTAGTACTTGCGGTGTTGGTCAGTCTCACCGCAGCCGTCACCGTATGGCTCATCCGCGCGCGCGCCCCGCAGGAGCATGATCCCGACTCGACCTTTTGGTACGCCTTCGCCGGCTTGTCCGTGGCGGCTCCGCTGATTCTGATTCCAGCATTGGCCAGCAATCTCATGTCGCTCGCGCTGCTTTCCCTGGCCCTGGCAACAACAGTTGTGACGCACAAACTGCTGGTGCGGCGCCACGTCATCGCCGCAGCCACGGCGCACCACGGGCAGCTCAGCCTGACCTTGAGCGCGGCTTCGCAGCAGCACGACGCCTTGCTGGCCCGATGGGGGCGCTACGAGTTGGATCCGGCAGCCACCATTGACTTCCCCACCATGAGCGATGTCCGGGTGCCCGAAACGTCGGCCCTGATCAAGGCACTCGGCGCCGCCGCAAGGTTGCGAAACAGTCTTGAGCCGCTCACGGAGGAGTCCCACGCGGACGACGGCGTTGCCGAGTACCAGCGAGCCGTCACCGCGCTGGCGGACGCCTTGGCGACGGCCGAGCAATCTGCGCACGGCTGCCTCGTCCAGCAGTAGTTCATTGAATCACCGCAGCGACGGCGCTACCGTGCGGGTTGCACCGGTTCGTCGGCCGGTGCAGGAACCTCGGGTGTTTCCGGAAACGATTCCAGACTTGGCTTGGGGTCATTAAACCCGGCCACCAAGGGTGCTGTGTTGGCGAGCATTTCTGCAGGCGGTGTGACCAACTCCGATCCCGCATAGGCCGGGTTCGCAGCTGCGGCGTTCATGACTGCCGCCCATTGGCCACCGGCCAGGTCTGCACCGTCAACACCGGCATAGTACTTGCCGTTGATGACGATGTCTTGATTCACGTATTCGGCACCGTTTCCCTTGTAGCTGCCAAACCACGACGCGGAGACTACCCCGCTGTTGCCGCCGATGGTCCAGGTATCAATGTTGCGGTCAGTGGTTCCGGTCTTGGCGAACGAGGTGGTCTTGTCGGCTAGGGGGATGTTCCAGCCTGATCCTCGCAGCAGCACACTGTTCAGGGCGTAAGTCACGCCGGCCGCAACATCAGCGCTGATGGTTCGCTTGCAGTCCGCGGAAGGGACAGGGTATTTGGTGCCGCCGGCGTCGGTAATGGCCGTCAAAGCGACGGGGTTGCAGCGCGTTCCGCCGCTGGCCAGGGTGGCAAACGCTGTCGCCATGTCCAGAGGCGCCACGTTTTGGGTTCCGAGCAGATTCGCGATACTGCTGAGGTCGTAGGGCTTATTGGTTCGCCCATCCTTCACCCCGGCTGCTGTTGCCATCTTTTGAATATTGCAAAAGTCCAGCGCTTTGGCGGTTTGAAACGTCACCGTGTTGATCGAGTTGTACAGGCCCTCATACGCGCTCATGGGATAGTAATGATCCGGATCGTCATTGGGCAGCAAGTCGGTGCCAGCGGCCGGGTCATAGAACCCGGTAGTGGGTCCACACGAGTTGGTCCACGGCTCACCTGCCGGGTAGGTGCGAACAGTGCCGTCGATCGAGGTCATCATCGAATGACCACTGTTGAGCCACTCCGCGAACACAAACGGCTTGAAGGTTGACCCGGCTTGAAAACCACCGGCACCATGAAGTGGCTGACCGTTGGCATCGTTGACGGGCAGGGCGAAATTGCCCATGTAATTCCCGGGCGCCGTCGCAGGATCGTACACAGTGTTCTGGGCCATCGTCAGGACTTTGCCGGTACCCGGTTGCACACTGACAATCGCCGCACCACGCTGCAGAGGGTCGGTGGCGCTAATGGTGGCGCTGGCTTGTTCCTGGGCAACCTTTTGCAAGGCTGAATCCAAGGTGGTGCGAATGGTCAGCCCGCCTTGGAGGAGGACTTTGGTCCTTTCCTCCACGGTGGCGCCGAAGGCCTTGTCGTTGAGCACAAGCTGCTGCACGTAGTCGCAAAAGTACTGTGCGGTCGCAGCGGCGCAACCTTGCGGGCTCGTGGTCAGGTGGAGGTCAAGTGGGGCCTTGATGGCAGCGTCGTAGTCTTTCTGACTAATGTTCTCTTGTTCTAGCATTCTGGCCAGAACATCGTTGCGGCGAGTGAGCACTAAATCTGGCTGGGTAACTGGATCGTAAGAGGCGGGCCTGTTGACCACGCCCGCCAGCGCCGCCGCTTGCGGCAGCGAAAGATCCTTGGCAGTGGTGTTGAAGTACAGTTTCGCTGCCGCCTCAATACCGTAGGCCCCGTTGCCAAAGTAAATGATGTTCAGGTAGCCGGCCAGAATGTCGTCCTTGGACGTCTTCTTTTCCAGTCCGATGGCCAGCTGGATTTCCGTGACTTTGTCAGCCATAGTCTTGTCCATACCAAACTTGGCTTCCTCGGATTTTCCGTCCGCAACCAGCTGTTCGATCAGCATGTTGTTGACATACTGTTGCGTGATGGTTGAGGCGCCCTGGCGCCCACCATTGGCAGTCGCCACCAGAGCCCTGATGATGCCGGTGGGGTCAATCCCGCCGTGCTCGTGAAACCGCGCATCTTCGATCGCAATGACGCCGTCTTTGATGAAGGGCGACATGCTGGCTAGATCTACCACCTTTCTGTCTTGGGCGTACAGCGTTGCAATAGTGGAACCGTCGGCAGCAAGAATGGTTGTTGTTTGCGCGGGTGCCGTGAAATCCATCGACGCCGGGACGGTGGTTAAGAAGTCGTCCACGCCAGCCACCGCCATCTTGGCTACGGCTGCTCCGGGCACGAACATGACAGCGACCAGCACGCCTATGACTGAACTGACCAGGAGCATGCGCAACAGTTTTGCGGAGGTGGTGGTACTGCCCCGGAGGGCGGCAACCGCCGAAACGAGGCGAACCTGAGGCTGCCGTGGTGAGTCGTCTGCCATGAAAGGCCTTCCGCTAAAGTACTGATTCGCCAAGGCAGCGTTCTGGGAGCTGACCCACGTGGCAAGAGTCCCTTTCAGCGTCCCCCGAAAAAATGGGAGTTAGCTGGAAGCGGTACTGCATTTCCGCGAGAACTCAGGCAACACGCCGCGAGTACATCACACCCTGCCCATCAATCACCTCAGAGTAGGCGCAGGCGTCGTATGCTCAATTCATGGCAAAATTCTTCGACGTTCATCCAGACGATCCACAGCCGCGTTCTGTCAGCCAAATCGTGGCCATCCTGCAATCCGGCGGGCTGATCGCGTACCCCACGGATTCTTGCTACGCGCTGGGGGCGCAGCTGGGCAACCGGGAGGCATTGGACAGGATCCGATCCATCCGTAGCCTGGACAACAAGCACCACTTCACCCTTGTCTGCAAGGATTTTGCGCAGCTGGGGCAGTTTGTCATGGTGGACAACGACATTTTTCGCAGCATCAAGGCTGTCACGCCCGGGCCGTACACTTTCATCCTTCCTGCCACCAAGGAGGTGCCCAAGCGTCTGGCCCATCCAAAGAAGAAGACTGTGGGCGTGCGCATACCGGACAGTCGCCTGATTCAGGCCATTTTGGCCGAGTTGGGCGAACCCATGCTCTCCAGCACGCTGCTCCTGCCCGATGAGGCCGAGCCCCTCACCCAGGGCTGGGAAATCAAGGAGGCCCTGGACCATGCGGTGGATGCTGTCATCGACGCCGGAGATGTTGGTGCCGAGCCCACCACAGTTGTTGACTTCTCCAGCGGCTATGCCGAGATTGTCAGGCGTGGCATGGGCGATCCCGGCCGTTTCGAATAAACCGTCACGGGTTGCTTCTGTGCTGTGCAGGTCCTGAATAAACGCGTAGGCCCGTTGGCGGTTCAAGACGAGCCTGTTGCGCCTCTCATTCGCGCGATCTACCTGGTGCGCAAGTAGCTCCTGGGCAGTGAAGGGGGCGACGCCATACATAGCCCTGCGCACAGATGCGCCAACCCTCACCATATTTTGTCACTGAGCGCTTGAGCGCTCTCATTTCGAACGGAGCCACCAATGGCCACGAAGACGACGGCGGAACACCCAGTTCTGGCACCGGAAGAGCGACAATCCGTACTCCGCACCCTCAAATCTCCCCGCCTGCTCAAAACTGAGGTCCTGGCCGGTCTCGTGGTGGCCCTGGCTCTGATCCCCGAAGCCATCGCCTTCTCCATCATCGCCGGCGTCGATCCCCGCATTGGACTCTTCGCCTCGTTCACCATGGCAGTGTCCATCGCGTTCCTTGGTGGCCGGCCGGCCATGATCTCCGCAGCAACCGGTGCCATCGCCCTGGTCATCGCGCCCTTGGTCAAGAGCCACGGCGTGGATTACTTCGTTGCCGCCGTCATCATGGCCGGAATCTTCCAGATCATCCTGGCTCTGCTGGGTGTGGCCAAATTGATGCGCTTCATTCCCCGCCAAGTCATGGTCGGGTTCGTCAATGCCCTAGCGATCTTGATTTTCATGTCCCAGGTCCCGGAATTGCTCGGTGTCCCCTGGTTGGTATATCCACTCACAGCCTTGGGCTTGCTGATTGTGTTTGGCCTGCCAAAAATAACAACAGCCATCCCGGCTCCCCTGGTGGCCATTGTCGTCCTGACCGTCATCGCCGTCGTTGCGTCCTTGGCCGTTCCCACCGTGGGCGACAAGGGAGATCTGCCTGACAGCCTCCCGTCACTGTTCGTGCCGAACGTGCCGCTGAACGTTGAAACCTTCCAGATCCTCTTCCCCTACGCGCTGGCCATGGCCTTCGTCGGTCTGCTGGAGTCCCTGATGACAGCAAAACTCGTCGACGACGTCACGGACACCCGTTCCAATAAGACCCGCGAGACCTGGGGGCAAGGGACGGCGAACATCATCACCGGCTTCTTCGGTGGAATGGGTGGCTGCGCCATGATTGGCCAGACCATGATCAACGTCAAGGTCTCCGGTGCCCGAACCCGCATCTCAACGTTCCTGGCGGGTGTTTTCTTGCTGATTCTGGTGGTCGTGTTGGGCGACATCGTTGCGCTGATTCCGATGGCCGCGCTGGTGGCCGTGATGATCTTCGTGTCAGTGGCCACCTTCGATTGGCACAGCATCAAACCCGCAACCTTGCGCATGTTGCCCAAGAGCGAAACCACCGTCATGTTGGCGACAGTCATCTTTACGGTGTGGACCCACAACCTGGCGATCGGGGTGGGTGTTGGGGTACTCACAGCCATGGTTCTGTTCGCCAACCGGGTGGCCCATCTGGTCACCGTGGAGCGGAGCATCCAGGAGCACTTCGGGGAACAAATTGCCAAGTATGAGGTCAACGGTGAGCTCTTCTTCGCCTCGTCCAACGACCTCTACACCCAGTTCGAGTACGCCGAAGACCCCAACCATGTCGTCATCGACCTGTACAACTCCCACCTCTGGGACGCCTCAACTATTGCGGCGCTGGATGCCATCAGCGCAAAGTACGAGAAGTACGGCAAGACTGTCGAGATCGAGGGCTTGAACACTGCCAGCCTAAAAATGCATGAACGCATGGCAGGGAAACTCGGAGCTGGGCACTAGCCAGCACCCGGAAGTTCGGCGTTCCAACTGACCTGGCACCGAACACCTCTAGACCTTCTTGGTAGATATGGCTACCGTGAGAGCAGATCGGGCACGTGCCGGTTCTGCGAAACAAGGTAATGGCTAACGAGAGCGCTGACGCTAAGGAGTTTCACATGGTTGTTAAGAGGACAGCTCACGCGGGATACACGGTTCCTGGCTTGACACTTCAGGATGGCCACAAGGTGGGCCTATTGCTCCAAGCAAGGCTCCACGCCCTCAACGATCTTCAGCTCACGCTCAAGCACGCACATTGGAATGTGGTGGGCAGGGACTTCATCGGGGTGCACGAGATGCTTGACCCGCAAATTGATTTGGTCCGTGCCATGGTGGATGAGACGGCCGAGCGCATTGCTACCCTGGGGGTCTCCCCCAACGGCCTGCCCGGCGCCTTGGTCAGCACCCGGACCTGGGATGACTACGCCATTGGGCGGGCAGGCACGGCAGCACACCTTGCGGCTCTCGATGTGGTCTACAAGGGCTTCCTCTCCAGTCACCGCAAGACTCTGGCCGAAGTCGCCGAGCTTGACCCGATTACCGAGGACATGCTCATTGGCCAATGCGCCCAATTGGAATTGTTCCAATGGTTCATGCGCGCCCATCTTGAGGACGACGACGGCGAACTGCTGACAGGTCGCGCAAGAACTGAACGCTCCGCCGCCAAGAAGGCAAAGTAAAAGCGGCCGTGACGGATTCCGCAACAGGTTCTGCCTATCCTAGGACGGCCATTGTTACAGGCGCCGATCGCGGTATTGGCAAGGCCATAGCAATCGCCTTGGCGCGGGACGGGTTCGACGTCGGATTTACCTGGCATGACGATGAAGTCGGCGCCAGGGACACCGCGGCAAGCATCGAGGCGTTGGGTCAGCGTGCTGCCTCGCTGTGGCTGGACACCACCGAATTGGCCAGCTGCGCCCCCGCCGTGGAGGAGCTGGCCGCCGAGCTGGGATCGTTGGGGGTCTTCGTCAACAATGTTGGCGTGGGGCTGACGTGCTCGGTCGTTGACACGGCGTATGAGGACTGGCAGCGCATCCTTGACACCAATCTCAACGGAGCCTTCCTGTGCCTGCAGGCAGCGGCCAAGCTGTTGATTGCCGCTGGTTCCGGTGGGCGGATAGTGGTTGTCACCAGCATCCACGCCCACCAGCCCCGGTTTGGCTTCGGGGCGTACTGTGCCTCGAAGGCTGGCCTGAACGGGTTGGCGATGACCCTTGCCGTGGAACTCGCCGGACACGGCATCACTGTCAATGCCGTGGCCCCGGGCGAGATTGCCACTCACTTGAGCCCCAGCGAGACGCGGCACCCGCATGAGATTCCACGCCCCGGCATCCCGCTGGGCCATGCCGGGGCAGCGGAGGAGGTGGCCGGCGTCGTCGCTTTCCTGGCCTCCCCCGCCGCCAGTTATGTCACGGGTGCCAGCTGGGAGGTCGACGGCGGAATGGCCCAGATGGGTGCCCAGGCCAGTTCGCATCTGGCCTCCCATGACTGGCGACAAGCGACCTAGACGGGCACCTCCTAGGGAGATTAGGTGGGCACCTTGTCCTTTTGGCTAAACACTGGCCAGTAGCATAGCCCCGCCCGCAGCGCAGATCTAACATATGCAGTGTTGAATGATTTGCGTGCGGGCGGGGCTCCTGGGGGAGAAACGGGAGGCCCGGCGAGGTGGCCTGCGGGGCGCCCCACCCACAATTTCTTCATGACGGAACCCATGCACTTTGCGGTCCGTGTGGGAGGGCCGCGTGCTCACGGAGGGCACCACCATGGCCACTTTGGATATTCGCGCACTATCGGCAAACCTTATCTCGGCAGAGGCTCGTTGGAGCCCCCGCATCACGCCCCAATCGCTGCTCAGTGACGAAGGCAAGAAGGCCCTTTTGGGCGTCATTTTCACCCCGGCCGACGTCGCCATGCGCGCGGCAGGACCCCAGGCGGCGGCGGGGCTGGCAGCCGCGGCCTTTGCCCAGGAAGTTGACTGGCGCAACAAGAACGGCAACCACGTCACAGCAGTGCGGGACCAGCAATATTGCGGATCTTGCGTGTCGTTTGCCTGCACGGCAGTGGTTGAGTCCATGGCCTCCATTGAGCACGGACAGCTCCTTGACCTCTCCGAGGCCGATTCACACTTCAACTCCAGCCATGGCCCGTCCTGTGGCGGCTGGAATTCCAATGCCTGCATGGCACAGCTGCAGGCCCGGGGGCAGGTCAGTGAGACGGCATTGCCGTACTCGAGCGCCTTTGACAGTCCGCCCGTGATCGATCCGGCCACGAATCTGTGGAAGCCGTATGTGCGCCCCACTCCGAACCGGGCCGACAGCCAGGTCACAATCACCAACTACGGTTTGATCGGGGACATCAACGAGCGCAAGAACTACCTGGACAGCACCGGCCCGTGCGCCGCATCCTTCGACGTCTACGACGACTTCTACAGCTACGCCACCGGTGTCTACCACCACGTCACGGGCAACTACGTTGGCGGGCACTGCGTTGAGGTGATCGGCTACTCCGAATCCGAGCAGTGTTGGCTGGTGAAGAACTCATGGGGCACCGGTTGGGGCATGTCCGGCTACTTCAAGATCGCCTACGGGCAGTGCAACTTTGACGTGTACGCCTTCTCCACAGCACGGGGCGTGACGCTGCCGCCCACCCACGGCTGGAGCGGCTTGGAGTCCCTGGGCGGGATCCTTACCTCCAAGCCCAGCGCCGTCTCGTGGGGGCCCAATAGGATCGACGCCGTGGCCCGCGGCACCGACTCGGCCATCTGGCACAGGTGGTGGGACGGCTCAAGTTGGAACGGTTGGGAGTCCCTAGGTGGCGGCTGCCAGAGCGGCCCGGCCATCTGTTCCTGGGGTTCCGGGCGTCTGGACATGTTCGTGGTGGGCACCGACCACCAGCTGTACCACAAGTGGTTCGGTGGCAGTTGGAGCGACTGGGAGGCCCTCGGCGGCTTGCTGTCCTCCGACCCTGCAGCGGTCTCGTGGGGACCGAACCGGATTGACGTGTTTGCCCGCGGCATGGATTCGGCCATGTGGCACCTGTGGTGGGACGGCAGCAGCTGGGGTGGCTGGGAAAGCCTGGGCGGGGTGTGCGACTCCGCGCCAGCCGTTGCGTCCTGGGGTGACAACCGGCTCGACACCTTTGTCAAGGGCACGGACAGCCAGCTGTACCACCAGTACTGGGCAGGAGCGGGGTGGAGCGGCTGGGAGGCTCTGGGCGGATACGTTGGTGGCGACATCTCGGCTGCTTCGTGGGGACCCGACCGGATCGACATGTTCTACCCCGGTGCCAGCTTCAACATGATGCACAGGTGGTGGGACGGGGCATGGAGCGCGGAGGAGAACCTTGGCGGCTTGTTGTCTTCCGGAACCGGCGTGTCCACCTGGGCGCCCGGCCGGCTCGACACGTTTGTGGAGGGCACGGATTCAGCCATGTGGCACAAGTGGTATGCCTGATGCGGGCCTTGACATGATCGTGCCAAGGAGGAGAGTTGAGCGGTGATCACAGTCCGGGCAGGTGAGTTGTTCAGTGTTGAGTTCCGGGCCACCCCGGCCACTGGCTATCAATGGTCAGTGGCCCGGGTGCCGGCCGGGCTTGAGCTGGTGGACAATACCTTTGCCCCGGAACGACAGCTTGCCGATCCTGCGCTGGTTCCGTCCCCCGGCACGCAGAAATTCCATTTCATGGCCACTGAGCCCGGACGCAAGGAAGTGCTGTTTGTGCTCAAACGTTCCTGGGAGAGCCAATCGATCCAGGAGCGCACCGAGGTTGTGGACGTGATGCCCTAAGGATGGCCACCATCACATGCGCTTCTTCACCTTCGCCGTGGCGGGTGCGCTCCACGGGTCTTCGGGCCAGGGGTGCTTGGGGTAGCGCCCACGCATCTGTGCCCGCACCTGGGCGTAGGGGCCTGACCAGAACGACTGCAGATCATCCGTCACGGCGAGGGGCTGCCTGGCCGGCGAGAGCAAGTGGAAAAGCACCCGCACCCGGCCGTTGAGCAGGAGTGGCGTTTCGGCGAGGCCAAAGCATTCCTGCAACTTCACGGCCACCACGGGTGGGCCGTCACTTGCCACGTCCGGATAGTCAATCTTGATCCGTGAACCACTGGGCACGGCAAGAGTTTCAGGCACCAGCTCGCCCAGTTGCGAGGCCTGCGGCCAGGGCAGGAGCCGCCGCAGGGGGTCGGTGAGGGAAAGGGCCGACAACGCCCGGCCGGCCGCGACGGCTTCAAGCTCCGGCCCCAACCAATCATGCAGGCTTGCCAGTAGAGCCGCATCGCTGACATCGGGCCACGGCTCCCCCAATTCACGGTGCAGCAAGGCCAACCTGCGTCGCAGAGTCCCGGCCTGTCCGCTCCAAGACAGCATGCCCACACCATCGCGGGCCAACGCGGCGGACACAGCGTCACGCCCCTGGGCAGCGGAGGCCTTAACAGGTGTTGAGGCGAGCACTATGGACCCCAGTCGACGCTCCCGGCGCGCAATAACCTTGCCATTGTTGAACTGCGCCACCACCGAATCCTGGAGCAGGTGAGCCGCCACCTGCCCCGCGTTGTGCTGGCTCAAGGGGGCAGCGGCACGGATGATGGCACCCGTACCTGCGGCATCGCGCCCCTGGGCCCGGGCAACATCCGCCACAGCCAACCAGTCGTGCCCTGCCAGGGAGCTTCCGGCCGGCAAACCGGCACGGGTTCCCGAGGAGAGCAGGTATTGGTTCCCCGGTGCGTTTTCGACCAGCCGGGCGACCCTGTCCGGGAACGCCAACCCCACCACGAACCCCACCACATCGGGCGCGTCAACTGCTGTTGCGCCCCTCGAAGCGCCGGGGGTGGCTGCGCCGTGCTTGCGGGCGAGCTGTTCCATGCGGCGCACTTCCTGGTCCCAGCGGCGGGCTCCGGGGTCACGCCCGGTCCGCAGTGACTTCAACAAGGCCGTCAGGTCTGCGCCCGGGGCCCTGTTGTCCCCGGCCACCAAAGCAACAATCTCGGCGGCCACCTTCGGGCCAACCGCAGCGGCCCCGTCTAAAAGCGCCCTGGCCAGGCGCGGCTCTGCCGGGATTGCCGCGAGCGTCTTGCCCACGGTTGTTGCGTGGCCCTGGGCGTCCAGTGCGCCCAGTTCAGTCAAAACCTCAATGGCTGAGGCCATCGCCGGCGCTGGTGGAGCGTCCGGAAGCAGCAGTCCTTCCCCCGCAGGGGCGCCCCAACAGGCCAGGAGGAGGGCGGCAGTACTGAGGTCCGCCACGGCAATCTCCGGCATGGGGTGGGCGGGGGCTGCCGCAAACGTTTTCTGGTCGTAACAGCGCACGACTGTGCCCGGACCGAGACGGGCCGCGCGCCCTGCACGTTGCTCCGCCGAGGCGCGTGATGACGTCACTGTCACTAAGCCGCTCATGCCGCGTGCCGCATCACGCCGGGGCTCCCGTGACAAGCCAGAGTCAATGACCAGGCGCACCCCGGGGACGGTGAGCGAGGACTCGGCCAGCGACGTTGAGACGATGATGCGGGGAGAGCCGCCCGGTACCCTGGCCGAAACGGCTTTGTCCTGCTCGCGTGCAGGCACCTGGCCGTGCAGTTCAAGGATTTCGGTGCCGGCACAAGTACGCCTCAGGCGGGAGGCAATGTGCCCCACTTCCCAGACGCCGGGAGCAAAGACCAATGCGTCAACTGCGGGGTTCTTGGCCACGGACGCCGCGTGCGCCGCGGCGGCGGTATCGGCCACATGGTCCAAGAAGGCGCGGGAAATGCCGCGCTCATCCACCCTTGGCATGGCTGCCGGTGCCCACCTCACCTCCAGTGGGTACAGCGCTGAGGGGCAGTCGACTACGGGAGCCGGGGGTCCGCCGTCGTCCCCCAACAGCCGGGAAAACCGTTGGGCATCAAGGGTTGCCGACATGGCCAGCAGGGTCAGATCGCCGCGCAGTTGCCGCACTTCGGCCAACATGCCCAACAAGAGGTCAGTTTCCAGCCCGCGTTCGTGAACTTCGTCGAGGACCACGGCGGCTACATCTTCCAGCCCGGGGTCACGCAGCAGGCGGCGCAAAAGAATTCCGGGGGTGAGGAACTCGACGATAGTTTCCGGGCCCGTGTGGCTTTCGCCGCGTACCGTGTAGCCAACTTTGCCGCCAAGGGCGCTGCCGTCTAGGGTCGCCAGCCGTTTGGCTGCTGACCGTGCAGCCACCCGCCTCGGCTGGGTAATGAGAATCTTCAGTGTGGGATGGCCGTGATGCAGCACATTGGCCACTAGGGGCGGCACCAACGTGGTCTTTCCTGTGCCGGGAGGGGCCTGTACTACGGCAACGGCACCGTCCGGCTGCGCGCGCGTCAGGACGTTCGCCAACTCGGGCAGAGACTGGGCAAAGACTAGGCCGTGCCCGAGTGTGGCAAGGCTAAAGGGGCCGCTTGGATACTCCACGGCGGCCGTGTTGGGCATGTGGATTAGCCGATCTGCAGCTCGCCCATGGCATCCCAGGAGTCGCCGTCGACCTTGCGCGAGACGATCTTGGGGGTGGCGACCAGGACCGGCCGCATGGCGTCAAGGCCGGACTTGAAGTGCGCGCTGGAGACGTGGGAGCCGGCGGCGGCGTCATCGAGGAACGCTTCCACCAGGACAAACTCGTTGGGGTCCTCAACGCTGCGCGACCAGTCGAACCAGAGGTTGCCCGGCTCGGCGCGGGTTGATTCGGTGTACGGATCAACGAGTTCCATAAACTGCTCGGCGGATTCGGGCTGGACCAAAAATTTCACAACAATAAAGTACATTGACTAAGCCTAGCGCCCGAGGGGCCCCGAACGAGCGGAGCGAGGTTGGGGAGGGGGCTAGGCGCTAGCGCCCGAGGGGCCCCGAAGCGTGTCCACCCCATGCGAACGGGGAGCAGTGGTTGATGTTTAACTCAAACATCGACCACTACTGTACTTTCGATTCATCTGCGGCCGGGAGGGCGCTGGTTCAATTACCAGCCGCGCTCTCGCCAGACTGGTAGCGATGCGCGCTCTGCACCCAGAGTTGTTGCGTCACCGTGGCCTGGCAACACCACGGCGTCGTCTCCATAGCTGTCAAAGAGCCGTTCCTGCACGTCATCCAAGAGCTGGGTGAAACGCTGCGGGTCCTGTTCGGTATTGCCAACACCGCCGGGGAACAAGGAGTCTCCGCTGAAGATCAGCGTGCACGGAGCCAGCTCGGACCCGCCGTGGAGCACGTAGGCGATGGAGCCCGGTGTGTGGCCGCGCAAATGCACTGTGGTCAGCTCTATGCCATCAACTGCCATCGTGTCGCCGTCGCCCAACGCGCGGTCAGTGTCGACGCCGCATTCGGCGGCAATCCCGGCGACGTCGTCGGCCCCGGCAGCCGTCGCTGCACCGGTCTGGGCCACCAATGCTGCCAAGGCGCGCACGTGGTCCCAGTGCTGGTGGGTGGTGGCAATCATGGCCACGAAGGTGGGGGCACTTGAATCCGCTGCGCCGTCGTCCAGGAGTGCGTTGATGGCCGGCAGATCATCCGCGGCATCTATCAAAATCTGGGCGCCGGTGGCTTTGGCAGTGATTAGATAAACATTGTTCGCCATGGCGGAGACGACCGCGCAGCGCACTGTGTGCTGTGGCAGGTCATGGATCAGGGTGGAATCAAGAGTCATGAATCCACCCTAGCCTCTGGCGATGGACAGGGTTCGACTCGCCTTCGCTGCCCGCTATAGCCTTGGGTGAATCTCTCCGCCAGCAAAAGAAAGCCATTGAATGATCACCCGTGCAGACGTTGACCAGGCAGCTCTCCGGATTGACGGACTGGTGCGCCAGACACCTGTCATGAAGCTAGATGCTGGCCACTCCCCCGGTGACGTCTGGCTCAAATGCGAGTTTCTGCAACACACAGGCACGTTCAAGGCTCGTGGCGCCTTCAACCGGGTGCTTGGCTGCCAGGAGCGCGGGGAACTGAACCCCGAGGTGGGCATCGTGGTGGCTTCCGGTGGCAATGCCGGGCTGGCGAACGCCTATGCGGCGTCCGCGGTGGGCGTCCCCGCGACTGTTTATGTGCCGCGCAGCGCGCCCGCTGTGAAGGTCGCCAAACTGCGCAAGGCTGGCGCCACTGTGGTGTTAGAAGGTGCGGAATACGCTGAAGCTTATGAGGCTGCCGTGGCTTTTGCTGCCGAGACTGGTGCGGTCTACTGCCACGCTTACGATCAACCGGAAATTGCGGCGGGGGCCGGGACCATCGGCCTAGAGCTGCTGGATCAGCTGGGCGGCATTGACACGGTGATTGTGGCCGTGGGTGGCGGCGGGCTTATGGCCGGCATTGCTGCAGCGTTGGAGGGACACGCAACAATTGTTGCGGTGGAGCCGGAAAATGCGCCAAGTTTGCACGCGGCCCTGGCTGCTGGCCAGCCTGTGGATGTTGCTGTGTCAGGTATTGCCGCAGATTCGCTGGGCGCCCGCCGGATTGGGGCCATCGGATTTGACGTTGCCGTCCGGACGGGAGTGCAAAGCGTGCTTGTCAGTGATGAGAGCATCAGTGCGGCAAGAATATTCTTGTGGGAGAACTACCGGATTGCGTTGGAGAATGGCGCCGCCGCGGCCTATGCAGCCCTGGCGTCGGGAGCGTATGTGCCGGCGCACAATGAACGTGTGGCGCTCATTCTGTGCGGTGCAAACACCGATCCGTCAGGGTTGTAGGACGCGGCGGCTGGGAATCTTCAGCGGAGTCTCTTGCTTGGAACGCCGAATCAGTACAAAGATTCTAGAATATATATTCTAAAATGTCTTCCATTTATGCCATGCGGCGTCTAGAATTGGCGTATGGGCACAGTTAATTGGCCCGGCAAGAAAAGGGTTTCCACCCCTTCCGGACAGCTATTTCTGGATCAGGCCCCCGACCACTGGTCGGAGGCCAACGACGGCGGACGTGCCGCTTCCACCGATTTTCCCTCCGCTTCGGATTGCCCTCCTTCATCCTCTGATACTTGCGCGGTCACCGTTGCCGGCGGTTCCAGCAGCTCCGATGATTTCCTTGTGGATACTGAATTGGCCGAACTGATGGCCAGTGATCCTTTCGCCGATGACCCCCGTATGAAAAATGTGACCTGGGTAGGCCCATCCCGGACGATCTCTGTGGATGAATGGGCCACGCTGGCAGGCACCGGATCCGCCGCAGGCGGCCCAGGAGCTTCCGCAAGTGGGCTGCTTTCCTTGGATGGCATCCGAACCGATTCCATGGTGAAAGTGATCAGGGCCTCGGTTCCTGACCATCCAAAGGCGCCAAGAAAGAACAATCCTGAAGGTGTGGCATGGACACCGGCCGCTGGCGCAGAGGCGTTGGCGCGGCTGGAGCTGGACACGTTGACCGACAACGACTTGCTGGACTACATACACGCGGCGAACCGATTGGCGGCGTTTGCCCAGGCCATGGAGATGGCGGCGCTGACCGAGTTCGCTACCCGCCGACCGCCCATGAACGAGGAAACACCCAGAGACCAGCACCCTGAAGTTTCCCTGTGGGCCGCAGGGGAACTCATGGCCGTGTACGCGATCAGTGCGGGCACTGCCCAGCATCGCCTAGAAGACGCCGCAACGTTGGCAGCGTTGCCATCCACCGGGGCACTGTTCAGGGAGGGGCTTTTGGACGAGACCCGGATCCGCGCCATCCGTCGCGGCCTGGAAAACGTACCCGAATCCCTCTTCCCGGTGCTGGAGCCACTGTTCCTGCCCGGGGCATCCCGAATGAATCCGGCCGGGCTGACCCGCAAGATCCGGAGATTGGCAGAAAAGCACAACCCCGAATCGCTCACCGAACGTTTTCACAGGGCCCGCGTGCAAAGAAGGGTCTGGTTCACGCCACTGCCCGATGGCATGGCAAAACTGGGCGTCATCCTGCCCGCCACACCCGCCCTGGCCTTGTTCCAAACCTTGGAAACATGGGCTTTGCAAGCCCAGCGTGACGGCGCGCCATCTACCGCACTGACCCCCACCGGGCGGCCCTCCCGCAGCCTGGACAACTACCTGGCCGACTGCTTCCTGGACCTGATTCACCAAGCCTTTTTACACCCCGCCACCACCTGCGCCAACTGTTCCTGCGACAGCCGCATCAGCACCAACCAATCCAGCAACGGCTACTCCAGTCACAACCCGGAACAGGCCCCCAGAGAATCGAATGGCGCGGTTGACGATTCCTGGTTCCAGTCCCGCATCCCGGCGAAGGTCAGTGTGAGCATCCCGTTTCTGACCTTGCTGAACGACTCCGATAAGCCGGGCATGCTCGAGGGCTACGGTCCCATCCCGCCCGAGCAAGCCCGGGAATTAGCTGCCGGAGCAACCTCGTGGCACCGGATTCTTACCGACCCAGAGAAAGGCACCATACTGAGCATCGGCCGCCAATCTTATAAGCCCCCGGCGGATATGGTCCGGCTTGTCAGGCTCAAGGACCCAGTATGCACCGGTATAGGCTGCGACGCGCCCTCACGATCCTGCGAGATCGACCACACCATCCCCTTCCACCAAAGCCGCTACAGCCCCGACGGCACCCTTCTGCCAAAAGGTGATACCAGCATCGAAAACCTGCGTCCCCGCTCAAAGTACTGCCACCGCCTCAAAGACGACCCCAGCACGGGATGGACTGTTGAGCCTAGCGGCGTTGGTATCACCAAAACCACCACTCCCACCGGCCGTGTGTACCTCCACCCGCAGAACGAGGAAGACCTCCCGGCGCCCTTCTAGCTCCACCAACATTCCACGTACAGCGTTAACGGACAGCGGCGACCCACCCCAGGTGAGCCGCCGGCGTGTTACGCATGTAGGCCGGGCCGCGCATGTAAATAGTCTCTAGTGCGTGGATTCCGGCTCGTCGTTAACGGCTCCGTTGTCGGCAGCCCGTGTGCTGCTGTGAGTGGCAACGGGCGCTGTCACGTGGCCAGCCGCAGGAACAGCAGGCGCACCGGCCATCATGCCCTGCAGGAGGCCGATGATGTCCAATCCTGTGGAGTCCTTGATCAGCTGAGTTGTTTGCTGAACGCCCGTGGAGACGTTCTTGCTCAACTGACTGGCGCCGTCGTTGGAGACAACAGTCATGTTCTTAATGGCGGACATGGGCGCCGCGACTTCACGGGCCATGGCCGGGAGAACTTCCAAGACCTTGCTGAGGATGGCTGCCTCATTGAACTTCTCGTAGGCTTCCGCCTGGGCAGCGATACCGGCTGCTTCTGCCACGCCCTTGGCCTCGGTGGACTGGGCTTCCGCCTGGCCCAAGGACTTGATGACGGCTGCGTCGGCGCGACCCTTGGCCTCGATCACAGAGGCTTGAGCAGTACCACGGGCGGTGGCGGCAGCGGCGTCTGCTTCGGCCGCCACCTTGTCACCCTCGGCTGTGAGCTTGCGCTTGGCAAGTTCCACGGTCGCCTCGATTTCAGCGGCTTCTGAGGCCCGGCGGCGTTCCTCAAGCTTGGCGTCCGCCTGCTGAATGAGCCGGTACTTTTCTGCGTCGGCCGGCTTGCGCACCTCGGTGTCAAGCTCCTTTTCACGGAGCTCGGCACGGCGCAGGGCAACCTGCTGATCACGCAGAATGACCTGCTCTTGCTGCTCGGCGGCGGCCAAGGGGCCGGCCGCATCAGCGCGGGCCTGGCGGGCGTCGGCAACTTCCTTCAGCTCGGCCCGCTTGATGATCAGCTGCTGCTGGGCAAGCGCCACTTGCTCGTCGGCCAGGGCCTTGGCCTGTTCGGCCTCCTGCAGGAACCTTGCCTCGGCAATCTTGGCGTTCTTCTCCGCCAACGCCGCCTCGGGACGGCCAAGGTTGAGCAGGTAGCCGGTATCGTCATCCACCGACTGGATCTGGAAGGTATCAATCTCCAGGCCCTGATTGTGCATTGAATGCTCGGCCTCCTCCTTCACGCTCTTGGCGAAGGAGGCGCGGTCCTTGATGATCGATTCCACCGTCAAGGTGCCCACAATGGAGCGCAGGGATCCGGAGAGCGTCTCCTGCGTGTAGTGATCAATGGCGTCCTGCTGATTCAGGAAACGCTGGGCGGCCTTGCGCACCGAATCGGCGTCGCCACCGACCTTCACCTGGGCCACACCCGTGAGGTGAAGCTTGATTCCGTTCATGGAAATCGCCTCAATCTTCAAGGAGACCTGCCGGGAAGCCAGCGACAGCGGATAGGCGCGCTGCGTAAAGGGGTTGATGAATATGCGACCAAAAACCACACGCTGGCTGTTCGGATCGGGTTGGTTCTTATTGTCCTTGGAGGAAATAACAAGCGCCTGGTCCGGGCTGGCAATATGCAATGCCATTCTGGAAATCACCGCGGCAATGATGACAATCACCACCAGCACGCCTAGTCCAATAATCCAGGGAATGAGGGTCATTAACATGAGACCTTTCGGGTTTCACGGCGGCCTGTTCTGAGACTTCCAGCCCGCCTCCTAGCTATGATCCTACGGAATACCCCGCAATTCTCCACATGATGGATTATTCTATGTGTGCCCTGGTGGGTGCCGCCAACGTCTCGGTGAATTGTTCCCAGCCTCTTCACAGACATCAGACAGAGGTTCATCATGAGGTATGGACAGCGATTCAGGCTCGAAGAGACCGGACCATGTGGTGATTCTTGTCCATGGCATGGGCAAGGCGCTCAAGGGTGGAACCTTGCAGGAGTGGGCACAGCCGTTGCTGAACAGCTTGAACGACATTGCCCTAGATGGGCGGGATCTGCTGCCCGAGGACTCCGAGTTTCGCAGGCTGCCGCCACTCATCATCGACTCGGCCGACGCCCTTGAAGAAACACCTAACACATGGATCAGGGTGCTTCGGGCAACTCCGAAAGACGCGAACGACTACGCCCGGATCGTCATCACGGAGGCATCGTGGGGTAAGGATTTTCGCCCAGCCACTGCCGGGGCCACCTACGCCTGGGCTTGGAAAAGCACCGTCATAGTCATCCGGCGCGTTGCCCGCCTGTTGTCATGGAACATCATGCCGCGGGCGTGGGCCGCGTATTTGGGCAAGTCATTATCGTGGATTCGGCCCGCATTGGCTCTTCTGCTCGTGATCCTGTTCTTTCCGCTGATCGCGCTAGGCCTGGTGGTGCTGGGACTTGTGCTGGTTTTGACGCCGATACCGGGCGTGGGGAGGCTGGTGGGTAGCTTCATATCCTTGTTCGCTGACTTTCTGGGCGATCCCGAAACATGGCAACGTAGGCCCCTGCAGGCCGCGGCCATGAGAGATACCGTCAGCAGAGCCATCTTGGCGTGCAAGGGTACTGCCGAGGACCCTTGGACTGACACTCAGGTGACAGTTTTGGCTCATAGTCAAGGTGCTGCCATCAGCGCCCAAGTCATTTTTCAGGGTGGCCTGGACGTAACGAACTTCATCTGTGTTGGCAATGGGCTGCCGCTTCTTGGCTACGCCAGATGGGGCGATGAAATTAGCCCTGATCTGCTAGGGCAAGTCCAGCAGGACCATTCACTTATCCAGAACGCAGCCGCCGCACAGGACCTGCCGGCGAGCCCTGTGAAGGATTGGTTGCGTCATCGGAACATGCCACGGTGGATCAACCTCTGGGCCAGGTTTGATTTTGTTCCGGCAGGCCCCGTGGGACCCACGGCTGGACGGGACAATGAGGCAACATTCAAGGAGCTGTACACAGGCGGCGATGGCAACAACTACGGCCCGGAAGAGCACCCCATCTACAACAGTTCCGCGTTGATCAAGGACCACATCGTGTACTCCAGAAACAGGGTCGAGGTCATTGACCCCGTGGCACAACTCATCTACCGCGATTGCGCGGCCGCACCCGCAGCCACCGCCATTCCGGTTCCGGGATCGGATGGGTTGTGGCTACCCCCGCTTGAAGAACAGGGCGCCGATGGTGATGCTCGCCTGCGAGCTCATCACAACTTGGTGAAAAGTCTCGGCATGACTAGGCTGCTGGCGTTCATTGCCGGAGCCGCGGTGAGTGGGCAACTGCTGCAATGGTTGAGCGCGTGGAGCTTCCCGGGCTACTTGGCCAAATGCTCAAAGATAGCGGCGGACGCCCCCTTCGTCATCTGGCCGTGTACCAGTGCCCCGGAATGGTCCAACCCCAACGATCTGTGGATCCTGTTTTTGATGGCTGCACTTATCGGATCTCTCCTTCTTCAAATGCTCAACGGGTGGATCTGGAATGCCCTTCACCGTCGGGTGGAACGTCGCAGAACAAAGAGTGACGTCCGGCTGACAGCTCCCGGCCACGGATACTTGGTGATCTACTTGCTCGCGGTGTTCCTTCTGACAGTGGCCATGCCCGTGACCATCACAGTTACGGGGATGGGGAACGGCCTGGCTGGCCCTCAGTTGGTATGGGTTGGCGCCTATGTGGCGTTGTTCGCCGTCCTGGTGGCACTGTCCTTGACAGGGCAGCCGCTGAAACCAATGCGCGCCCGCCTTCCCAAGGTCACGACAGTGGGGGCTGTAGGTGACTGACGACAGCGAGGTAACCATCATCATCGAGAACGGGTGGCCTCTACTGGTCATACTCTTCTTCCTAGTTTCCCTGATTTCACTTGGTATTCAAATACTGGAAAATGCTCGGCAACGCAGAAAACTTGCCATGGTGGCAGGCCCCAATCAGGAGGCACGGCAGAGGGGCCGGATGTTCTTCTACACAGTGCTGATCTTGGGTCTGCTGACACTCGTGGCCAACTACATCACGGGTATCACCTCCAGCATGGCCGCATCCCACATTGACGAGGTTACTGAGCCGATTGGCTTGTTTTCCCTGCCAGGGCTCGGGTTCACATTGCTGACACTGGTGCTGTATGCCACAGCCATACTTGTTGTTGCCGGGCTCTTCTTGAAGAACGAACGCATCGAGCTGCCCGAACTGCTGGCCGATCTCCATGATGCCCGCAAATTTGGTGCGTTGGACAGCCCCCGGCAGATTGCGCACTACACCGCCGAGCTGGATCAATTGTGTCAGGCACGGGAACAGGACCGGGCCAAACGGTTCACCTCCGGCGACTTTGCAACATACTTCACCTCCATGGAGCAGGATGACCGGCCCCGCCTGCGCCAGCAGTTGCGGTACCTCAGGAACCACCCGCAACACCGTGCGCGCACCAAGTACCTGCACCGCAGACTATTTTTCAACTACCGGTTGGCGGCAGGAAAGTGGCTGGTGCCGCTGGGTTTGCTGGCGGTGATGTCGTGTTTCTTTGCCATGCAGGAACTGGTGGCGGTCAGAGACGGGGGCCCGGATCGTGAATTGGCGATTACTTGGGCAATTGCTGGATTGCTGGCAATTGCAGCGTTTGCCAGCCAATACCGCTGCGACCTGGGCAAGGTTCTATTGAGATCCCGCAAGGACTTCATCTGGGATCAGACAGAAGCGCAGTGCCGCAGCATTCTCCACGAGGCCACCCGATTCGTCCCGGCGCCACAGCGTTCCAGCGACCACGGTCAGCAACGATCCAGTGGGAGCCGCTGCTGAGCGTAGGGCCCTGGCAGCTCTGGCGGCGCAAGGCAGGGCGCCACTCTGGCGGGAGCCCTGCGCCAGAGCTTGAGGGCTAGGGCTCCATGCCTGCTTGAACAGGGACAAACTCGACGGCGTTCCTGCGGTGGATGTTCTTTGCGTTGCGGTCAAATCCCTTGGCATCCATGTTGTTGTGGAGCCTGAAATCTGCCAGCGCCTGATCGTATAGTCCGTTCAGTCGCTGCCCGGTGTATTCACCTTCAGTGCCGTCGGCAAAAGTGATGCAGATGAGCGTTCTAGAGGGAAAATGCCGGCTCATGCGGATAAAGCCATCGGCGTCTTGTTTGAGTTTGATCATGAAGTTGGTTCCTCTTTGGCAGCACGCTTCATAGTCCATGAGAGCTCGCTAGTGTCCCCTGACTTTGCGCAGGGCTGGAAGTCAAGACTCTCATATAGTTGGCGAGCGACTGCATTGTCTGTGGTGACCGAGAATTCAAGGGTGGCACCTGCCGCATCCCCCGCCGTCCAGAGGTCGGACCTGATGTGCCGTCCAAGGCCCTCACCACTGACGGTGGGATCCATAGTCAACTCACCACCGCTGCCCCGGAGACGAGCCCCTTGCTGACGCTGAGCCTGCTCCTGTAACACCAGCAAGTGTTGGCGCAGAAACTCGCGCCCTAACGACACTGCCACGAAGGGGCCAAGAGCCATTGCCCGTCCTCAATCCGCCGCGAGCTGTACCGGATACTTTGATCATCGGCTACTGATCCCGTGAGGCATAGATGCCTTCCACGAAAATGATGAAGTTGATGACTAGGCCTGGCTGCGCGTTGTCAAAGGGGACGCTGTTGCCTAGGCAGGTTGCAAGCGTAAGGGTCGCCGTCTCGTGGCCGAACGTATCACCCTGAAACCGGTCGGTCGTTCCCTAGCGGTTGTTGCGTGGCAGACCAACTCGCCGCTGTGGTCGCCGCCTCAGGTACAGCCCTGGCGAGCCGTGTGGCTAGGACTCACTAGCCTTGGATCGTTACTGCAGGCGTTGGCGCACCATTTCAGAAATGGCTTTGCCGTCAAAGCGACCTGCGATCTCGGCTGTGATGGGCTTCATGGCAAGACCCATTTGTTTCATGGACAACTGGCCTTGTTCCACTTCAAGTCCACTGATGATCCGATCCACGATGCCAGCCGCCTCGTCGGCGCTCAGCGGCTGCGGCAGGTACGCCTCAATGACCTCTGCTTCGCTGATCTCCGCGGCCGCGCGCCCGGGCTCCCCCGCCTCGCTGTATATCTGTGCAGTGTCACGTCGTTTTGCGGCTTCCTTTTGCAGCAAGGTGGTTACCTGAACGTCGTCGAGCTCAATGGGTGTTTTGCCTGACTTTTCACGCGTCTCTATCTCACCCAAGACGTTGCGCACAGTGGTCAAAGCCAATTTGTTGCCAGCCTTCATATGGACAACGACGTCGGACTTCAGTTGTTGCTTCAACTTGGACATGAGCTTCCTTAAAGTTGTGGAATATGTGGTGACGATGCGGCCACCACAGTAATTATCCTCCCTGCGCTCACGGGACCGTGCACCGCCCCGGTTCTTCCTGCGACCCAAGCCCGGGAAGTTCCAAAGACGCTACAGGTAGGCAACCCCTAGTGGAGTTGGCTGCCCGTAGCATCCGAGGTTTCAGAGGTGTTGTTGGAAGTGAATTCCGGAACGGGCTATCTCTTAGAGAAGCGCAACTCGGCTGCCATCAACCACCAACGCTTGACCGTCCCGAAGCGCCCAATACGGCTTGCCCTCTTGGGCGTAGGCAGCCGCCACCCGGGTTAGGGCCTCGGTCTCCGGGTGCGCCGACGATCCAAGATGAGGGACGAAGGGTCGATCCAGGATGTTGAGGCCGTCAAACTCGACGGTTCCGTACACGGACGAGGCGTCCTCCGTTGGGTCGCACTCCTCCAGGCCCAACAGGCTCGGGGCGAGAACACAGCCCCCCGCGCTGAAACCGGCGTAGACCAGTGCGTCCCCTCTGAGACGATCCGCAATGAGCGTGTCGGCCCCCGATCTGGCCATAGCCGCCCGGAGTGTGAAGACGTTGCCGCCCCGAACCCAAAGGAAATCCGGTTGGCCAAACGTCGCATAAAGGCTCTCGGCGTCGTGTGCCCGAAGGTCGAGCTCTTGCGCTGTGAGCCCAAGGGCCGCGAGATTCTCAACCTGGCGTTCAGTCTCTCGGCGCCGCATCTCAGGACCAGCCCCGTCGAGGGCGTTCATGATGACCCACCCGAGTCCACTCCCCCGGACCAGTCGGGTGAACGCTTCAGGATGGTCACCCAGCTGGTACGAAGACAGGTAGAGGCGCATGGAGCCATTCTCCCAACTATCGTGCACAGTGTCATTCTCCCAAGCTGTCTGCACACCTTCTCCTGGCGTAGGGGGAACGGCTAGGGGCGTGATGTAAGCGCGGAAATGATGCTGGATTCGCCCACGAACGAGTCCGAAGTGACGTGCTTATGTCGGGTCGGTGACCGGATCTGCAACCAGATCTGAAACGCTATGTCTCATGATGAACTCTGCTGATTATGGCACTCTGAGCACCTGTCTCGACGAGCAGATTCTCCGCCGAGCGTATCCGGACGCAATGGGCCGACGTACCGCACGTCGTGGGGTTCCTACACAGCGGTTCGGTCGCCGGCTACGACCTGTCGAGAATGCTGGGCGGCGACGGCAACCCCACACCTCTCGGGACAGTGTTCGCCTCACTATGGGCGTGCAGCAAAGACCCTGCATCTTCTTGCCATGTATGACCTGGACGATGAGTGCTGCCGTTCGATACACGTTCAACGCACCGTCCAGGAATACCATCACCGCACGGCCCGGAAAATCTTCTTCGTCCAGCGCGGGGAACTCCGCCAATCGAAACCGCGAAGGCCAAGAGGACCAACTCGGCGCACTCGGGCTCGTTTTGAACGCGGTCATCCTGTGGAACACCCGCTACATAGACGCGGCCCTGACCGCTCTGCCAGAGCAGGGGGTATCCCGTAGATGACGTCGATGTGGCGAGGTACTTTCCGGCCGCTACGCGATCCAGCGAGCTCCACCGAGGATGAATGGCGGCGTCCACAATCGATCGATTCTGAGACGGTCCCGGAGCCCATCGTGCGGGATTGTGCAGTGACCGTATGTCAGCTGTCGGCGGCGAAGGGTGCTTGCTGCACGTATCGATCGGTGGTGGCGCAATCCAGCAGCAACACCGCAAGCGCTGAACGGTGCAGCACAGTCTTGCGGGGCGGGATGTGTGGGTCGGCGGTTGCCGGTATGCTGGTTTCGCCGTCGAGGAGGCGGGGGACCCGGACCAGCGTCCACGACAGGGCGCTGGCCTGCCATGCTAGGTATTCGCGTTCCCGGTCGGCCGATGATGCGCCGGCGCTGGTCCGTGCCAAGAATCCGATGAACCGGTCGCGGGGCCCTTTTTGGTCGCCAGGAACATCGAGCCCTCCGACGCTGACACCGACGAACCTCTTCACGCCCGTGGCTGTCATGGCCTTGACGCTGTTCGTGGCGAGCAGGGTGTGCAGATCTGAGGTGCGGCCTCGGGCGCCAATTGCCGAGATCACCGCGTCCGCTCCTTCGAAGACGCGACCGAGTGCGCTTAGGTCGCCGATATCACCTTCGACTGCGTTCACGTCCGAATGCCCCAGCACGCCGGGATTACGGGCAAGTGCGGTGACCTGGTGTCCGCGCGAGAGTGCTTCGGCCAGAACAAGGCTGCCAGTGCGACCGGTAGCTCCAAGAACCGCAATTTTCATGAGTTTTCCTTCGTCGTCGACGGTAAGGTCCAGATTTCGCGTTCCCGATGCGCGAACTCCGCGAAGTTGATCGGATCTCGGCCTAATACTTCATGCACGGTCTCGGTCAAGTCGTCGGCCAACCCAAGACGAGCTGTGGTGTAGATGGCGGCCGTCACCAACACCATGCCCCACGGCATTCCAAGGGTTCGGTGCGCGTGCCGGAGGTATCGGAGGATGCCCGGCCGGGCGTACCTGATGGAGCGGCCAAGTTCGCTGGTCAGTATTCGTGCGATCTGTTCATAGGTCAGGGTTTCGTTCCCGGTGACGGTCCAGGCGGTGTTGCGATGACCGGCGGGGCTCAGAAGCGCGGCGGCGGCGACGGCGCCGACGTCTTGACCATCAACAAACGCGGCTGCTCCCCGGCCGGCCGGAACCAGAAGCTCATCGCGGTCCCGGATATCGGACAAATGTGTGGTGGAGAGATTCTGGTGGAAAAAGGAAGCCCGCACAAAGGTCCAGTCAACGCCGGAAGTACGCAACCATGCTTCGATGGATGCGTGCGGGACGACTTTATTCTTCTCCGCACCCTGCAGGGAAAGAAACACCACCTGCTCGACGCCCTGAGCTCGGGCATATTCAAGGGCGGGAACAATTTGTTTCTTCGGCTTACCCAACTGCGGTGGGCGCAACAGAAACATCCGCTTGACCCCATCAAATGCCCCGGACCAAGTTATCTCATCGGTGAAGTCCAAAGCGACCGCCTCAACCCGCTCCCCAAACATTCCCCTGACAGAATCCACTGTGCGCCCCGCGGCCCGAACCCACTGTCCGGCGTCCAACAACTGCTCGACCACGACCCGGCCGATATTGCCTGTGGCCCCGGTCACCAGAATCACTTCGCCAGCCATCAGAACTCCTTCATTCGCTATTTCTGAGGGTACCAAGCCCGTACCCAGGCAGCTAGCGATCACTAAGGGCATGTTACGTCCGGTTGATCGCACCCACCCAAAAACGACTGGTCCTGAGACGGTCCCGGGACCCGGCGACGCGCCAATCAAAAATCGTCCACAACCCATCTCACGGCAAAGTAAGGGATGGCAGTGCAGATTAGCCACGACTCTCAGGCGGACGCGGCCTATATCCGGATCGGTGGGCCCATCGCTGCCAGTCAAGCGACCCAGCAGCTCCATTCGATTCAAGCGCCCGGAGGGAACGGGGAACTAATTCTCGACTTTGACGATGACGGATTCCTGCTGGGGGTTGAGGTGCTGTTCGCATCCGCAGTTCTCTCCCCCGATGTTCTTGCCGCAGCGCAGAGGCTTGATGGCGGATATGCCTGAGTCAAACGAATCCTAGGGGACGTGGCGCAACATCCTCAACCTCGCGTTAGCCCAGTTTGTCGTAGTGCATTTCCCGGCGGCCAGCCTGCACACCAAGCAGCCCTCGTGTGAATCTCGGCCAACCCCCGCTCCCATCACCAAGACTCGAGGTTCCAAGAGCCGCACTACTGCTTTGGCGCCAAGACCCTGATGGCGATCTTGCCGCGGGCCTTGCCATCCGCCAGGTGCCTCATGGCCTCGGCCGCCTGCTCCAACGGGTAGACGGTATCCAGACACGGCGCTACCGCACCAGATTCAATCAGCTCAGTTAGTTTCTGCAGATCAATGACGCGCTGCCTGGAAATGAACATGATGAGCCGTTGGGGAACGAACGGCGATAGCAGCGCGGCCCGGAGCTGCTTGCTGATACCGGTGACGGTCTCGCCCTGTTCGCCGCCGCCAACTACTAAGATTCCCTTGCCCTTGAGGACGTGCCGCATCCGGCGCACGGGCGTGTTGCCGGCGAAGTCCAGAATCACGTCATACCGTTCCGCGGAAGTGCTGAAGTCAGTTGTGGTGTAGTCGATGACGTGATCTGCCCCGAGCGACTTGACCAGGTCCGCTTTGGCGGCGCTGCACACACCCGTCACCTCAGCACCAATGGCCTTGGCTAGTTGCACGGCGAAGCTGCCCACTCCCCCGGAGGCGCCCGTGATCAGCACCTTCTGCCCGGCACTGAGGTGGCCGGCGTCAGACACGGCCTGCAACGCTGTCCCGCCCGAGATCGGCACGACTGCCGCTTGTTCAAAACTGAGACTGGGCGGCTTGGTTGCCAACTGATTTTCCTTGACGGCCGCGTATTCGGCGAACGATCCCTTGCCGAAACCGAACACCTCCGCGCCAATCTCGAAGCGGGTCACCGCCGCTCCCGTAGCGACCACGGTCCCGGCAAGGTCTATGCCCGAAACGGGATTCTTGGGCCCGCGGAAACCAAACCCCAAACGCAATAGGTATGGCCGCCCGGTCATCAGGTGCCAGGTTCCACGGTCAAGACCAGCAGCGTGAACCTGCACCAGTACCTCGTCGTCCGCCAGTGTGGGGCGTGGAATCTGCGCCACGTGCAAAACGTCTGCGTCGCCATATTTTTCCTGGACGACGGCGTTCATGAGCTTCCCTGCTTGGCCGGCCGTCACGCTTGCGTCAGTCGCTTGCTTTGCTGCTTCGTTGAACATGAGAGCATCCTTCACTGTGGTGGTCCCGAATGGCCAGTTACCTTACTTAGTAAGAAAGCGTATCTTACATTGTAAGGTAATGCGATAGGCTGGCATCATGTCAGTGGAAGAAAGTGCCGAAATTCCCCAGGCTCGCGTGCCGTTGAGCCGCGCCCGGGTACTGCAGTGCGCCGTGGAGATTGCCGACCGTCGGGGCATCGCGGCCGTGACCATGCGCTCCATCGCAGCGAAGTTGGGCGTGAAGCCCATGTCCCTCTACTACTACGTGGCCAATAAGGGTGCGCTCCTTGACGGTCTGATTGACATTGTTTTCAGTGAGGTTGAGCTGCCCTCCAGCACAGAAAAATGGGATACAGCTATGCGGACGCGCGCCGCCTCGGTCCGCCGTGCCCTGGGCCGTCATCCGTGGGCCATTGGCCTGCTGGAGTCGCGCATGGCACCGGGACTTGCCACCTTGCGCCACCACAACGCCACCCTGGGAGTCCTGCGCCACGCCGGATTTTCTGTCGCGCTCAGTGCTCATGCCTACGCCTTGCTGGACAGCTATATTTACGGCTTCGCGCTGCAGGAGAATTCTCTACCCTTCACAGGTGAGGGCAATGACGTGGCAGAGATTGCGGCCCCCATGGTGGAGCAATTCTCCAGTGGCGAGTTCCCGCATCTGGTGGAGGTGGCCACGGAGCATGTCTTGAAACCCGGCTATAACTTTGGCGACGAATTCGAGATTGGCCTGACTCTGATCCTTGAAGGATTGGCCCGATGGTTGCCCCGCTAGCGGTGGTGTCACCGGCCCTCAGAGGGTGAGTTGCGCCGTCGTACGGGTTAGCGAGGGGAACGGCTCCGGCGGCGCGTTTGGATCCGGCGGCCCCGTGGGATCTGGAGGGAAGCTGGGATCCGGGGAGAAGGGCGGCGGGAAGGGCGTTGTGGGATCCGGGGGCCGTGACGGATCGGGGGCAATGGGTGGCCTGCCGGGATCTGGAATGGACACCCGCACTATCGACTGAGCTGTCATGGCAACGTCAACCCTTTCCTTGTAGCTGTTTCTTAGGACCCTGTCACGCGGGGTTCAATGTCCGGATCGGTGGTGGTTTCCTCTTCCAGAAGCTCGGGTGCGGGAACTATGAGACCAATGAATTCCTCCAGCGAGGAAGCGCCCTCGCCGTGAGTGGAGTCGTCGCCGGACTGATCGTGTGCTGGTTTTCTACTCATCTTTTGACCCTACGCTTATCACCTACATTCGTGAACCCCTGTCGAGGCGGGCACGACGGCGGGACCCGATCAGGCGCGCTGTTCAAAGCGGAGATCCGTGTCCATCAAAGGGAAGGCCATGCGCAAAAAGTTGATCGTCTTGGGGATTGCACTGTTGGTGCTTGTTGCCGGGGTGTGGGGCGGCAGCGCCATTTACGCCACGCTCGAGAACAGCAATGCGCCCGACCAACTTGCCCTGTCGACCCCCACCAGCACGAGTACGGCCAGGGTCACCGGCACCTCGCCGGCAGCAAGTATTGCCGGGACGTGGAGCGTTAGTGATACTTCGCGGGCCGGCTACCGAGTCAAGGAAGTCTTGAATGGCCAGGACGTCACGGTTGTGGGTAGGACCAACGACGTCGAGGGCCAGGTAACCATCGACGGAACCAGCTTGAGCGCCGCGCAAATTACTGTCTCCATGACCAGCGTTGCCACGGACAACAGTAGGCGAGATGGACAATTCCTGAGCATCCTCAAGACAGCCGAATTCCCCACCTCAACCTTCACCCTGACCGAACCCGTAGACATTGCAGCGGTCAACGACGGCGTGACCTCCGTGCAGGCGACAGGTGATCTGACGGTGGCCGGCGTGACCAAATCAGTGACCGTCAGCCTCGAGGCACAAACCACTGCCGCTGGGGTGGAGGTTCAAGGCTCCATCCCAATCTCCTTCTCTGACTTCGGCATTGCCGCCCCCGATCTGGGGTTTGTCAAGGTTGAGGGCACTGGATCGGTTGAAATGCTGCTCCAGCTCAGCAAATAACACTGGACTATTCGCCAGCAAATGCTAGTCCGCGCTGCGCCAACTCCTCACTCAGTATTCGGATCGATTTGGGCCCCACCCCATGGAGCTGCAACAGCTCGGCGCGTGGATCGCTCATGGATTTCCTCCTATATTTCGCTGGTGACACCCATTCTTGCGCAGTGACAGTCATCCGAGCGTTTCTGCTGGCACGTCCTACCTGATTCATCACCGGCTTTGCTGCCTCCCGTGCCAAGTTGGTGGTACTGCCCGACCCGATGGTTGCGAACATGACCTGGTAGGTGGCTTGGATATGAGCCTGCCCACAGATCGTTTCCACCCGGCGTCGCGCATGGGCGGATGTCAGTGGCTGCGCCTAGGCTTGAACCAGCAGGTTTTGTCCACGTATTGCGGGATCAGAACAAAAGAACCCGAGTATGCAAGGACGTACCCTCATGATGGGAGCCCATCACGCTGCCAGCGGCGCCGCCGTTTGGTTGGCGCTGACCACACAATTCAGTGTGGGTCTGGGTGCTGTGCACCAAATCCTGCCAGTTGTACCCGAACACGTCGCCGTTGGCATGGGCCTGCTTGATCTCACCCCGACGGCAGTGGTTGCCGGGGCGCTGGTAACTGCCGGGGCGGCACTCGTGCCCGATGCAGACCATCGCCACGCCACCATTGCCCATTCCCTGCCGCCACTGTCCAATGTCCTGTGCATCCAGATTGGCAAGATGTCGGGCGGGCACCGCCATGGCACACATTCCATTCTGGGCTTGGCCTTCTTTGTGGTTATCGCCTGGCTTGCAGGGATGTGGACCGTTGACGTGGCACAGTTTGGCACCATCTTCCCGGGAGCGGGGATCTTGGCCGTGCTGTTAGCGTCCTTCGCCGCGAAATCGTTGAAGTTCATCCCCGACACCATGCGAAAGTTTCCGTGGGTGGTAGGGCTGACCGTTGGCGTATTTGTTACCCTCTTTGCCCCGCAGGAACCCTACTGGTTCCCACTGGCCATGGCCATGGGCGTGAGTATCCACATTGTTGGGGACATGCTGACCACCGGCGGCTGCAATCTCTTGTGGCCCTTTCGGATCAGGCCACCGCGGATGCTGCGCAAGATACCGCTGGTGAAAAACATGTGGCGACCCAGCGGAAACGTTGCCATACCCCTTTTGGGCAATGCCGGCTCGGTGCGGGAATGGTTGGTTCTGGTCCCTGTCAGCGGCTACGTCGTCTGGGCCATCGCCGACGCTGTGTTCTCCTAGCACCTTAGGCGCCGTCCCCCGTTGCCACACACGAGCGTGACCGTATGTGGGACCGCTCGTTGAGTGATCTGCTGTTAATATGAAAAGGACGGCCCCATAAAGCTGATGGCGGCACACACGAAGCAAAGACGTCAGGACCGAAGCAAAAAATGTACATCAAGATCTGCGGCTTGCAGACTGCCGAGACAGTTGCCGCCGCCGTCGAATCTGGCGCCAACGCCGTGGGATTCGTTTTCGCGCCCGGCAGCCCCAGGACAATTACCGCGGCACTGGCAGCTGACTTGGTGCGCCGCGTGCCCAACGCCATTGAAACCGTGGGTGTATTCCGCAACCAGCCACTGGAAGAGGTTGTGAAAACGTCCCGCGACGCGCGGCTGACAACTGTGCAGCTACACGGTGTTGAGTCCTGGGAGGATGTGGTTCGCCTGCGTCAAGAAGGCTTTAGAACCCTGCGAGCATTCTCCGTGGCCACCTACAACGCCTTGGACTCCGCAGCGCAACTGGCGTGGGCGTCCGATCGACTCTTGCTCGACGCCGTCGAACCCGGTGCCGGCGTGACCTTTGACAGCAGCGAACTGGCTCAGGGGACGCCCACGGGATTCTGGCTCTTAGCTGGCGGGCTCAACCCCAACAATGTCGCGGCACTGGCCCAGGCGTTGCGCCCGAACGGCGTGGACGTCTCCAGCGGGGTGGAAATCAGCCGCGGTGTGAAAGACTCAGCACTGATTCGTGACTTCATCCGGGCAGCCCGCAGCGTCAACTAGGGGTGGCTTGTGAAAAAGTGGAACACCCGACGCCAAGGTTCACAAGAGCGTCGTAGCCCCCGTTCGCCCGTTATATGGGACTAGGGCACCGCGGAGGGAGCCTGTTACAGTGGCGCCATGAAAACACTCCGATACAGTGCAGTCGATGTCTTCTCCCATGAGGCATATCGGGGCAATGCGCTGGCTGTCGTTCATGATGCTGACGGCCTGAGCGCCGAAGACATGCAGCGGTTCGCCAACTGGACCAACCTGTCGGAGACGACGTTTCTCCTTACACCAAGCAGTACGCAGGCTGACTATCGGGTGAGGATCTTCTCCGCTAAGGAAGAACTGCCTTTTGCGGGCCATCCAACACTTGGTTCCGCCAAGGCGTGGCTGGATGCCGGTGGATCAACAAGGCCCGGAGGGATGGTCATCCAGGAATGTGCAGCAGGACTAATCACGGTCCGTGTAGCAGATGGTGAAATCGCCTTTGAGGCACCACCTCTAACTCGCTACGGCCCAGTTGAAGAGTCACTCATACACAGAATAGCAACGATCTTGGGGATTTCCCGGGACAAAATTATCGATGCGTCGTGGCTGGTTAGTGGTCCCAAGTGGATTGGCGTCCGGCTTTCCTCGGCACAGGAAGTTTTGGCCCTGCACCCCGACCCGGGAAAAGCCGGAGATCATGAAATCGGCGTTGTAGGTCCATACGAGTCCAAGGGGGAAACGCAGTTCGAGGTGCGTGCCTTCGTCGGAGGAGACCCCGTGTGGGAAGACGCCGTAACAGGTAGCCTCAACGCCGGCCTTGCGCGATGGATGATCGACACAGCTGCGGCCACGCCACCGTACACGGCAGCTCAGGGAACAGTTCTGGGACGCCAGGGTCGAGTGCAGATAAGTCTCCACAACGGGACCATCTGGGTTGGTGGGCATGTGACGAGCTGCATTGAGGGAACCGTCCGTCTCTAACCGGTCATGCCCGAGGCCTCAACGGCAACGATGGCTCGCGAGGCTGTGCCGGGACCTTCGTCCCACGCGTGGACGCCGCCTCGCCAAAGCCAAGACCACCGGCACAGTCAACGTGAAAGGTTCCAGTTGATGGCGTATTGGGGTCTGAGGAGGATCGGTACGGAAATTCACATTTAGGGTGTGTCGATGCTGATTCTGGCTTTGAACGCTGGAACTGTCCGCCGGGATCCGTGGGATCGCGGACGGCGCCGCCGATGCTTATTCTGGCTTCGTGTTGGGTGGGCTCCGTCAGAAGTCGACGGCACATTTCTCAGGAGCGTAGTGGTTCGGCTGCCCGCGTTGTCCGCGTTCAACGGCCCGGTAGATGGTGGATCGGCTGATGGAGAATAGTTCGGCCATTTCGGTCATGGTGTATTTCCCTGCATCGTGCAGTTCCAGGAGATGGGCTTCTTGTTTCACGCTGAGTTTTGGCTGTTTTCCCCGGAGTCGGCCGTTAGCCTTAGCGACCTTCATTCCTTCGCGGGTGCGCATGCTGATGAGGTCGGCTTCGAACTCGGCGATCATCGCCAGGACGTTGAATAGCAGTTTGCCCATGGGGTCGGTGGGGTCATGGACGGAACCACCAATGCTGAGTTTGATTTCGCGGCTGGCAAGGTCGCCGGCTATTTCGTGGGCGTCCCGGACGGACCGGGCCAGACGATCGAGTTTGGTAACGACGAAGGTATCTCCGGCCCGGCATGCGGCGAGGGCTTCGCGAAGTCCTGCGCGATTCTTGTTCCTGCCGGTAAAGCCATGATCAACATAGACGCGTTCGGGTTCAACGCCGAGGGATGACAGGGCATCACGCTGGGCGGTGAGGTCTTGCTCTTCCGTGGACACGCGTGCGAAACCGACCATGATCTTAGACATGTAGATCAGTGTGTCACTTAGGGATCCTTCACCGGACAGTTCACCGTACACCCTATACGGACACTTCATAGGTCACCATTAGCAAAGCAGCAGGTCAGCGGCGGGCGTGTCCGGTGGAGGACCGGCTTACGGGACACTTCGGTGGCGTCCATACGGGACGCCCCTTTCGGGACTCACTTCCCTGCTATCCAAATTCTTGCTGGCGTTCTAGGGTGGGGACATGGTGGATTGGGAAGCAGCCAGCCGACAAAGCGACTTGAGATTGTGGCGAGCCATGTTCTGGATTCACATCTTACTTTTGGCGCTCGGAATCGTTAGCCTGTATCTCGTTATTTTTTGGGTCCGAGGGCAATCCCAATCTGTGGGCACTTATGCCGGGAATAGCCATAGTGGTCATGGTGGCAATCTTGTTGCCCAACTCATACAAGAAGTGGCAATCAAGCAAATAAGTCAGAAACTCCGTACGATCTGCGAAGGCATGACCATGGACAAATGTTTTCCTGCGGCCTAGGCGCCGGTCGGTCAGGGTTCCTTTCTGGCATACGACCAACAGTGACAACTCAGGAGTGACGCACAGGCTGTGGGAGACATTTCTAATCAGAGCCGCTGCTACATTCTGAGCCAAGTAGTGCCCCGTAGAGTGGTGTAACACCCGGCGGTGACCGGTAGCCCTGAAAAGGGGGCGGTCACCGTGGGTCCTTCGAGGAAAATTCTCACATCCCACTCGAAAGGACATCTCACGATGACCGCTCCTCATATTGTCGACCCTGCAGGCGTACTTACTGAAGTTCTG